>NZ_DASYJG010000043.1:0-133734 GCF_035996765.1 Baekduia sp. | reverse complement strand
ACCGACGTCGGGTTGTCCGGCGCGAGCGTCAGCGCGCGCAGGACGTCATCGCGGCGGACCGGGCCGTCGCCCGGCGGCGCGCCCATGATGGCCAGCAGCGAGGACCAGTCCAGAGTGACGCCCGCGGGGTCGTCGGGACGACCCTGCAGCGAGGCTTGGAACACCCCGTCGAGCATGCGCGCGGTGTGCTCGGCGCGCGCGAGGTTGCGTCCCAGCCAGAACAGCTCGTGGGCGATCCGCGCGAGCACTACTGCTGCTGTTGCTGTTGCTGGCCGACCCACGGGCCTGCATAGCGCAGGTCGGGCATCGTGGGCGGCGCCGTGAGCATCCCCTCGGGCTCGGCGCGGTCGGTGTCCTGACCGTCCTCGAGCACCCAGGTGTCCTTCGAGCCACCGCCACGAGAGGAGTTGACGATCATCGAGTGCTCGATGAGCGCGACGCGGGTGAGGCCGCCCGGGACGATCTTGATGTCCTCGCCGAAGACGGCGAAGGGCCGCAGGTCGACGTGGCGCGGCGCGAGCGAGCCGTCGGGCATGACGGTCGGGACCGTGCTGAGGTTGACGACCTCCTGGGCGATCCAGCGCTCGGGCTGGGCGCGGATCACGTCGGCGAGGCCGTCGAGCGCCTCCTTGCTCGTGCTCGGACCGATGAAGACGCCCTTGCCGCCGGACTCGCCGGTCGGCTTGAACACCAACTCGTGGCGGCGGGCGAGCGCCGTCTCGCGCTGGGATTCGTCGGCCATGAGGTAGGTGCGGACGTTGTCGAGGATCGGCTCCTCGCCGAGGTAGAACCGGATCATCTCCGGCACGTAGTGGTAGACGGCCTTGTCGTCGGCGACGCCCGTGCCCAGCGCGTTGGCGATCGCGACCGTGCCCGCGCGGTAGGCGCGCACGAGGCCGGGGACGCCGAGGAGGCTGTCGGGACGGAACTCCAACGGGTCGACGAAGTCGTCGTCGAGGCGACGGTAGACGGCGTGCACGCGGCGCAGCCCGGCCGTGGTGCGCATGTAGAGGACGTCGTCGCGCACGACGAGGTCGGAGGCCTCGACGAGCTCGACGCCCATCTGGCGCGCGAGGAACGCGTGCTCGAAGTAGGCCGAGTTCATCGGGCCGGGCGTCCAGACGACGACGGTCGCCTCATCTTCGGCCGAGGGCGCGACGCTGCGCAGGCCGGCAAGGAGCAGCTGCGGGTAGTGATCGACGGGCCGCACGCGGTGGTGCTGGAAGAACTGCGGCACGAGGCGCGTCATCGCGACGCGGTTCTCCAACACGTAGGAGATCCCGCTTGGCGTGCGGACGTTGTCCTCCAGGACCTTCCACGAGCCGTCGGCGTCGCGGACCAGGTCGCAGCCGGCGACGTGGCAGTAGACGCCGCCGGGCGGACGCACGCCGTGCGCGGCGCGGGCAAAGTGCGAGCGGCTGACGATCAGCCGCCAGGGCACGATCCCGGCCCGGACGATCTCGCGCTCGTGGTAGACGTCGTCGATGAAGCGGTTGAGCGCGCGGATGCGCTGCATCAGCCCGCGCTCGATGTGGTCCCACTCGCGTGCGGGCAGGATCCGCGGGACGAGGTCGAGCGGGAACGGGCGGTCCTTGACGGGGCCGTCCTCGCCGGTGGCGTCGAAGGTGATGCCCTGCTGGACGAAGATCGCGTCGCGGCGATGACCGGCGGCGGTCAGCAGCTCTGGTCCCAGGCGGGCGATCTCGGCCGCAAGCGAGATCGCGTGGGAGCGTGGTGTCCCGTCGGGGCCGAAGACCTCGTCGAAGTACCCGGAGGGCGGCCGGTAGGCGGCGGTGGCATCGGTGACCAAGTCGGACAGGGTGTTGATCCTCTACCCAAACGGAGACAGCTTGTATGGATCTGCGTCGAAATCGGACGCACTGCTGGTGTACGCGCGGTCGAGTTCGTCTGTGGGTAGCGTGAAGCAATCCAGTGGCGCTAGCATGGTGACAATGCTTGGCCGGACCTACGAATCGCAGCGCTGCTCGGTGGCTCGAACGCTCGAGCTGGTGGGTGAGCGCTGGACCCTGTTGATCATCCGCGACGCCTTCCTCGGCGTCCGGCGCTTCGGGGATTTCGCCGACCGCCTCGGCGTCGCGCGCAACGTGCTGCAGGACCGGCTGGAGCGTCTGGTCGAGGCCGGGATCCTCGAGCGGGTGCCCTACCAGGAGCGCCCGTTACGCCACGAGTACCGCCTGACCGAGATGGGCCGGGACCTGTGGCCGTCGATCGTCGCGCTGCTGCAGTTCGGCGACAAGCACCTCGTGGCCAACGAGGGTGTCCCGATGCTGCTGCTGCATCGCGACTGCGGCGGCGAGATGGACGAGCGGCGCGTGTGCCGCACCTGCGGCAAGCCGATCGAGTTGCGCGACGTCGAGCCCGTGCCCGGGCCCGGTGGCGCGAAGATGCCCGCCGCCGCGTAGATGCCGGCGCGCCCGCCCGCCGCGCTCGTCTTGGAGCACGAGGCGGATGCGCCCGTCGGGCTGCTGGGCGACTGGGCGCTTGCGCGCGGGATCGCGCTGGAGGTCATCGGGACCGACGGATCGCTGCCGGACCTTGGCGGCCGGCCGTTCGTGGTGTCGCTGGGCTCGGAGGCGTCGGCGTTTGACGATGCCGTGCCGTGGCTGGCGGCCGAACGCGCGGTGCTCGATCGCGCGCTGCGTGCCGGAGTCCCGATCCTCGGCATCTGCTTCGGCGCCCAGCATCTGGCCCGCGCGCTGGGCGGCGTGGTCGCACCGGCAGCGCGGCCCGAGGTCGGCTGGCTCGACGTCGAGACGCTCGTGCCCGAGGTCGTCCCGCCAGGCCCGTGGCTGCAGTGGCATCGGGACGCGTTCACGCTGCCGCCGGGCGCGGAGCTGCTGGCCCGCTCGCTGGTCTGCGTGCAGGCCTTTCGGCGCGGGCGTCACCTCGGCGTGCAGTTTCACCCCGAGGTGACGCCGGCGATCGCGGAGGGCTGGGCGCACGACTACCCGGAGTCAATGGCGCGCGCGAGCACCGACCTGGCGACGGTATGCGCCGGCGGCAAGGCCCACGCTGCGGATGCTCGCCTGCGCGCTTTCGCACTCTTCGACGCGTTCCTGGCCTCCGCGCGCTCAACGCCTCGCATGCCGGCCGAGGTGCTCGGGTAGCTCCCGAGCACGATGACCGAGATCCCAACAGGAACCGACGGGCGCGCCGATGTGCGCCAACGACCGGCCGGCGAGCTGGTCAAGGACCTCACGGCGCAGGCGTCGACGCTGGTTCGTCAAGAGCTCGAGCTAGCCAAGGTCGAGCTGACCGAGAAGGGCAAGCAGGCCGGCATCGGCGCCGGGATGTTCGGCGGCGCCGGCCTCTTCGCGCTCTATGGCGTGGGCGCGCTGGTGGCCACCGCCATCCTCGCCTTGGCGACCGCCGTTGACGGCTGGCTGGCGGCACTGATCGTCGCGGGCGTGCTCTTCGCGGCCGCCGGCGTGCTGGCGCTGCTGGGCAAGGCGCGGGCCAAGAAGGCCGTGCCGCCGGTACCCGAGCAGACCGTCGAGACCATCAAGGAGGACGTGCGCTACACCAAGGAGCACGTCGCCGAGGCCCGCCACCATCAGGAGGTCGTGCGATGAGCGACACCCGCAGCTCCGAGGAGATCCGCGCCGACATCGAGCACACGCGCGAGGAGCTGGCCGACACAGCGGCCGAACTGGCCCAGCGCGCCGACGTCAAGGCGCGGGCACATGACAAGGTCGAGGAGACCAAGGCCAAGGTGTCGCACAAGGTCGACGAGGCCAAGGCCCGACCACAGCGGTTGGGGCTCGCCGCCGCGGTGGCCGGCGGCGTGATGGTCGGACTTGTCGTCCTGCGGCGGCGGCGCTAGCCGTCGTCGACCATCCCCTGCAGCGGGCCGAGCAGCCGGCGTGCGCGCTTGGAGACGCCCGGGAGGGCGATGAGGCGGTGTGTCGGCGGCTCGCCCGCTTGGCGGCGGCGGAGCTGCTTCATCGCGATCGGGCGCCAGCGCTCGTCGACCACGCGAGCGGGCGCGATGCCCGCGATCGCCTCCTGATCGACCTCGAGATGCTCGGCCCACAGCCGCTCGCGCGTGGCTCGGGCGAGCACCGGATCGTCGGTTACCACGTTGAGCTCGGTGTCGTTGAGCAAGGAGTGGGCGTTGAGGTTCGCCGAGCCGATCGTCAGCCAGCGGTCGTCGACGATGCCGACCTTGGCGTGGACGTAGAGCGGATCGTCGCGGCTGCCGGTACGTGAGCGGATCGTCGTCGCGAGGAAGTGGGAGTTGCCGGTGTCGTCGGCGTCGGCCAGCACGGCGAGTTGGCCGCGCGTGTCGTCCTGGCCGTTGTTGGCGCGGGCGGGC
Organism: Baekduia sp.; assembly: GCF_035996765.1. Classification (NCBI taxonomy): domain Bacteria; kingdom Bacillati; phylum Actinomycetota; class Thermoleophilia; order Solirubrobacterales; family Baekduiaceae; genus Baekduia; species Baekduia sp. The sequence goes on along the minus strand of NZ_DASYJG010000043.1, from coordinate 129,398 downwards.
AGCAGGACGAGAAGTCGGAAGTCGGCCGTGGGCGGATCCTTCAGCTTGGCCACCAGCTCGTCGACGATCTCGGGCGACCAGAGGAACTGGTTTTCGAAGTAGATGTAGTCCTGCGCCGCGCGAATGGCGCGGATGTAGGACTCGAGGATCCGGAAGTCGCCCTTGGGAACCGCGTCGTACATGTCCTCGGAGACGGTGCGCACGATCTGGACGGTGCTGGTGTGCGCACCGGCGAGCGGCGGGGCGACGACTGGCGGCGGCAGCGTCTCGCCGCTGACCTCGCGCCAGCGCATGTTGAAGTGGTTGGCGACGTCGGCGACGGCCGGGCCCGTCAGGCGCGTCCCGACGTCATGCCAGCCGAGCTTGCGGCGCGCAGGGTGCTCGGAGCTGTCGAAGCGGTCGCCAGCCTGATCGGTCATGTCAATGCCATTGACGAACGCGACCTCGTCGTCGATGACCAAGGTCTTCTCGTGATGGCAGTGGACCGGGTGCTCGCGCGGGTCGCGGAAGGCCTGGATCCTGGTGCCGCGCGTCAGCTTCTCGACCTCGGCCTCGACCTCCTTGCGGGTGGGGTGGAAGAGCGGGACCGGCGACCCGGCCCAGACCATCACCCGGACGTCGATGCGCTCGGCCAACTCGGCCAGCAGCGGGCCGATCGCGATCGGGTGCTCGCCGCGGATGAGCTCGAAGTGCGACGCGAGATGCCAGCCCGTGACGTGCACGTGGGAGCGAGCGGCACGCAGGGCCTGCGCCATCGCGGGCAGCGCGGTCGCGCCATCGACCAGGACCTCCAGCGTGCATCCCGGTCGCGGCGCGGGGTCGCCGGAGGCAAAGAGCGTCGGCGCGGGCGGCGGATTCAAGACGCCCCCATGGCCGAGACGCCGCAAGCGCCGGCGATGGTGGCGCTTGACGGTCGCCTCAATGGCGGCGCCGAGCAGCGCATCGGCACGGGCGACGGGAGCGGGAGGCATGGTGGACGGTGTGCCCAGCGGGAGGCCCGTTATCACCGCGCAACGCTCAGCATCGGTCATCAACGATGCCACCGCCGGTCCTCGTGCCGTTGACGGACACGGTCCCACCGGCGTACCGTAGCGCGGCGATGATGCGGGTGAGCATTGCTAGAAAGATGTCAATCGACTCACCATTCCGATGGGCGACGGAGCGGTCCCGGCTGCTCGGTGTCCTCGCGACCGCGTTTGCCCTGGCGCTGGGCGCACCAGCGGTCGCGCTCGGCGCGGTCGAGGTCGTGCCAACGCTGACCGGCACTGCCGGCGACAGCGGCTGGTTCACCAGCGGCGTCAGGGTCAAGTGGACGGTGTCGGGCGAGACGAGCACCACCGGCTGCGACACCCAGTACCTGACGGCCGACACGCCCGGCACGACGATCGCCTGCACCGCAACTGCCCCCGGCGACTCGGTCACGCACACCGTCACCGTGCCGATCGACCAAACGCCACCGAACGCCGTCGTCGCGACGCCCGCGCGCCCGCCCGACCTCGGCCTGAGCTACACCGCGCCGCTGCCGATCACCTGGTCGGCGACCGATGCCACCTCGGGAATCGCCACGTGCACGTCGCTGACCTATGCCGGCCCCGACGGCCCGGCCGTCGCGCCCACCGGCACCTGCCGTGACCGCGCCGGCAACGTCAGCGCACCGCTGCCGTTCACCTTCAGCTACGACACGACCGCGCCGTCGACCGCGCCGCTCGTGGCGGCCACCGGCGCACCCGTCGCCAACCAGGCGGCAGCGACAGGCACGCCGAGCGCGCCGGCAAAGACGAAGGCCAAGCGCCCAGCCGTGACCTGGCGCGCCCAGCCCAAGGCCAAGTACTACAACCTGCAGCTCTTCCGCAACGGCCGCAAGATCCTCAGCGCCTGGCCGACCGTCAACCACTACACCCTGAAGGCCCGCTGGCAGTACCACGGCCACACCTACACGTTGAGCGCCGGCCGCTACCGCTGGTACGTCTGGCCCGGCTACGGCCCACGCGCAGCGCACCGTTACGGCCGGCTCCTCGCCAAGGGCGCCGTGGCCGTCCCGAAGCCCTCCTGAGCGCGCTAGGCGCCGCCGATGCGCGCCGGCGGCCAGTAGGTCGCAAACGCTCCGCCGACCACCCAGCTGATCGGGATCGGGCCCCAGTAGCGGCTGTCGTCGGAGTTGCCGCGGTTGTCGCCCATCATGAAGACATAGCCCTTGGGAACCGTGATCTCCTGCGGGAAGTCGCAGGTGCCCGTGGAGGGGTCGCATGGCGCGATGAACGGCTCGTCGGCCTGGCGGCCGTTGCGGATCGCGTGCCCGCCCTTGACCGCGATGCGATCGCCGCCGACCGCGACGACGCGCTTGATGAAGGTCTGTGAGGACTTCTCCGCGGTCGGCTTGCCGCACGGCGTCTGCGTGCCGCCGCCCTGGCCGCCCTGGCCGCAGACCGGCTGGCTGGCATCGGCGCCACGGGGCGGGTGGAAGACCAGGATGTCGCCGACCTTGGGATCGTGGCCGAGCACGCGATGTGAGAAGCGGTTGACCAGCACGCGGTCGCCGACGTGCAGCGTCGGCTCCATCGATCCGCTCGGGATCCGGTAGGGCTTGGCCGCGAAGGCCTGTAGTGCGACGGCCAGCCCGATCGCGATGACGAGCAGGATGGCGGTCTCGAAAATCGTCGATCGCTGGGCGCGCTGGAGGGCGGGCATCTGCTCATCCTAGGACGGGCGAGCCCGCGAGTCGCCACATACGCACTGCCAGATGGGCGTTAAGGCGATCGTCGCCGCGATCCAGCGCCAGCCCGGTCAGCTCCTGCACCCGCGCCAGGCGACGGTAGAGCGTGGCGCGATGCACCTGCAACTCGCGCGCCGCGGCCGCGACGTCGCCGGCCGCGTCGAGCGTCGCCTCCAGCGCCTGCACGAGCTCGATGCCGGATCGGGCGCCCAGGAGCGCCGGCAGCGGCGCCGGAAGACCGGGCCGGCCGGAGGCGTCCCACAGCCGCGCGACCGCCGGCCACGAGCCGAGCTCGTCGTAGGTGGCCGCAGGCCCGAGGGTCGTGACGTGCTGCACGGCGATCAGCGCCGCGCCAGCACCGCCAAGCGCCTCTCGCGCCGCGGCGAGATCGGCAAACGGCGACGAGGCCGCGGCCTGCCCAGCGCCGGCGTCGACGAGCGCGCGGGCCAAGGCCGCCGCATCGTGGCCGCCGCCGAGGTGCGCGATCACCGTCGCAACGTCCCCGCGCACACGCCAGACGAGGTCGTCAGCCTGCCAGCGCCGCCGCGCGCGCTCGGCGACCTCGGCCGCGTCGGCGCCCTCGGTCAGCGCCACGGCGAAGGCCGCCCCGCGTGCCCAGCCCTGGCGTGCGGCCAGCTCACCGGCCGCCCGAGCGCGGATCGCCGCATCGGGATCGTCGAGCAGCTCGGCGAGCAACGCCGCGATCCGGACGTGCGCCTCTCCCCCGCCCGCGCGCTGAGTCCAGAGCGTGGTGCCAGCCTCGCGGGCGGTCGCGGCGAGGGTTGCGCGCTGGGCCGCGTCGAGGGCGACCGGTCCCGGGATCACCCAGAGGAAGCCGAGCAGCATGCCGTCGTGGCGGACCGGCGCACAGGTGCGCACGCCCATCCCGATCGCCGCATTGGCCGGCGTGTCGACGACGTCGCCGGCGCGTTCCAGACCGAGCGTGTCAAGCCACGCGACGACGTCAGGCGGTGCCGCGCGGGCAAGGATCGAGGCCTGGCGGACGCGATCCTCCAGCTCGGTGTGAGCGCTGAACGCCAGCAGCCGCCAGCGCCGGTCCTCGAGCGCGACCGGCCGGCCGAGGGCGTCGGCGAGGTCGTCCACGAGATCTTGCAGCTCGACGGCCATCAGCCCCGACGATACGCGCTGCGACAGCTGTCGCAGGTCTGGCCGCCAATCGAGACGCGCGGGTGCTGCTGGAAGCCGCGCGCGGCGGGAACATCGCAACCATGCTGATGGACGTCGACGCAACCCAAAGCCTCGAGCCGGCGATCGCGACGATCGGCCGTGAGCTCGTCGCCGCGATGCCGGCCGCGCGCCACACCCCGCGCGCCGCGATCGAGCGCCGGATCATGGGCGCGATGGTCGACGACGCCGAGTTGCGCGCCGCGGTCTTTCGCTTCGTCGACGTGCGGCCGGCTTGCGCGGATCCGGGCGACCTGGCACGCCACCTGAGCGAACTGCTGAGCGAGGCCGAGGACTCCCCGCTGGCCCGGCGCGGTGCGGCGCTCGCCGGCGGCGCCCTTACCAAGCGCCCGGTCGCCCACGCGGCCGCCGCGGGCGTCAAGCAGATGGCGCAGCGGTTCATCATCGGCGCCGACGCCGCCGACGCGTTGCCGGCCGTCGAGCGGATGTGGCGCGAGGGCGTCGCGACCACGATCGATCTGCTCGGCGAGGCGACGGTCACCGAAGCGGAAGCCGACTCCTACGCCGACCGCTGCGAACTGGCGCTGCGCACGTTGCACGAGGCGTCGCTGCAGTGGCCGGCGCGACCGCTGTTGGAAGCCGATCGTGCCGGTGGGATCCCGCGCGTCAATCTGTCGGTGAAGGTCTCGGCGCTCACGCCGCTGCTGCGCTCCAACGCACCCGAGCGCGGCATCGTCGGCGCGCAGGCGCGCCTGCGCCACCTGCTGCGCGTGGCCCGCGAGACCGGCGCGCACCTCCACGTCGACATGGAGTCCTTCGACACGCGTGAGGCCGTGACCGAGCTGACGCTCGGGCTGCTGAGCGAGCCGGAATTCGCCGACGGCCCGTCGGCGGGGATCGTCCTGCAGGCCTACCTGACCGAATCGCCCGAGCACCTCGATCGCCTCCTGGACTGGGCCCGCACGCATCCGCGCACGCACCCGTTCACCATCAGGTTGGTCAAGGGCGCCTATTGGGACCACGAGACCGTGGAGGCCGTTCAGCACGGCTGGAGCTCCCCGGTCTTCACCGAGCGCCGCGCGTGTGACCGCAACTTCGAGGAGCTGACGCGCCGGCTCGTTGACGCACGGCCGGCTGTTCGCGCCGCGATCGCCTCGCACAACCTGCGCTCGATCGCGCACGCCGCCGCCTATGCGGACGCCCGCGGCGCCGACATCGAACTGCAGGTCCTGCGCGGCCTCGGCGATGAGACGCAGGCCGCACTGCTGAGCGCCGGGCGCCGCGTGCGGGCCTACTGCCCGATCGGCGACCTCGTGGCCGGGATGGCCTACCTCGTGCGCCGCCTGCTGGAGAACACCAGCAACGACTCCTTCTTGCGCGCCCAGGCCGAGGGCGTTGACCTCACCACCCTCTTGGAGCAGCCATGAGCGCCACGAGCGCGGAGTTCGTCAACGAGCCGCTGCTGGAGCTGCGCCGCGCCGAGGTGCGCACCGCCGCAACCGCGGCGCTGGCCGCGCTCGATGCGCAGCTGCCGCTGGAGGTGCCCATGCTGATCGGGACCGAGCTGGTTGGCGGCGAGGTGTTCGCGTCGGTCGACCCCGGGGCGCCCGAGCGTGTCGTGGCGCGTGCCCACGCCGCGACGGTTGGGCACGTCGACGCGGCGGTCGGGCGTGCGGTCGACGGCCAGCGCGCGTGGTCATTACGCAGCGCTTCCGAACGTGCAGCGGTGCTGCGGGACGCCGCCACGCTGCTGCGCGACCGGCGGCTGGAGCTCGCCGCGCTGGCCGTGCGTGAGTGCGGCAAGCCCTGGCCGGAGGCCGACGGCGACGTCTGCGAGGCCATCGACTTCTTGGAGTACTACGCCGCGGGCGCCGAGGCGCTGGACCGCGGCCGTGCGCTGATCCAGCTTCCCGGCGAACGCAACACGATGCGCTACGTGCCGCGCGGCGTCACCGCGGTGATCGCGCCGTGGAACTTCCCGCTGGCGATCGCCGCCGGCATGACCAGCGCCGCACTGGCGACCGGCAACGCGGTGATCTTGAAGCCTGCCGAGCAGGCGCCCGCGTGCGCCAAGGCCGTCGTCGACGCGCTCCACGCTGCCGGCGTCCCGCACGACGCGCTCTCGCTGCTGCCCGGCGGCGACGAACCGGGCAGGGCGTTGGTGGCCGACCCGCGCGTCCACACGATCGTCTTCACCGGATCGTGCGCCGCTGGGCTCTCGATCCTGGAACGCGCCGCCACGGTGCAGGACAACCAGTTCCACATCAAGAAGGTCATCGCCGAGATGGGCGGCAAGAACGTGGTGATCGTCGATGCCGACGCCGACCTCGACGACGTCGTCCCGGCGCTGCTCTCCAGCGCCTTCGGCTTCGCCGGCCAGAAGTGCTCGGCCGCCTCGCGCGTGCTCGTGCACGCGCAGGTGGCCGACGCGCTGGCACAGCGCCTGAGCGGTGCGATCCGCACGCTGCAGGTCGGCCCGGCCGACGACTTCGCCACCGACGTCGGACCGGTCATCGACGCCGAGGCCCAGCAGCGGGTAGGCCGATACGTGGCCAAGGGGACCGCAACTGCCGCGCACGTCGCGACGGCCGGCGACAGCTTGCCGACGGGCGATGGCTTCTACGTCGCGCCGGCGCTGCTGGTCGGGCTGGCCGACGCGCATCCGGTGATCCAGGACGAGATCTTCGGCCCGGTGCTGGCGCTGCAGTCGGTGGCGTCGATCGAGGAGGCGTGCGAGAGGGTCGATGCCTCGCGCTTCGCGCTCACGGGCGGGCTCTTCTCGCGGTCGCCACGGACGGTCGAACGGGTGTCGGAGCGCACGCCCGTTGGCAACCTGTATGTCAACCGAGAGATCACCGGAGCGATGGTCGGCCGCCAGCCGTTCGGCGGTGGGCGGTTGTCGGGGACCGGCCCGAAGGCCGGCGGCCCCGACTACCTGGTGCAGTTCGTCGAGGCGCGGACGGTCACCGAGAACACCGTCCGCCACGGCCTAGTCGTCTGACGAGCGGCGCGTGACGAGGCCGAAGACGGCGTAGTCGGCGCCCGGCGCGAACGGCCAGCGCCACAGCGCGGTGTGCGTGATGTGCGCGCCGGCGCGTTCGGTCGCCAGCCACGGGTCACAGCCGTAGGGCAAGCGGCCGCGGCGCGCGAGCTGGAGCGCAGCCGCCGGGTCGGGCGCCGCGAGCAGCTCGTCGAGCGTGAACGGCTGGCGGTGGCCGTCCCACCAGCCGAGCAGGTCGTGGAGGATCACAACCGTGCCGCGAGGTGCCGCAGCGTGCAGCCGCGCGACGACGCCATCGGTGAGCCGCTGGCCGTCGCGCAGGAGCACCGTGTCGATCTCGGCGCCCGTCAGCGTGCCTGCGGCCTTGAGCGCCGGGTAGAGCAACTGGGTGAGGACGAGGTCGCAGACGACGACGTCGTAGGGGCCGTCGCCGATCGGCGCGGCCGGCACCGCGATGGCCTCCGGCGCGCCCGCGAGGACCGCATCGGCCGCGCCGCCCGTCACGTCTTCCACGAGCGCGCGGGCGGTGATCGCCCGGCGGCGCGCGCCCGCCAGCGCCCGCGCGTCGACGTCGATCAGATCCAGCCGCCCGGCACGACGTGCCAGCCGTCGCAGCGGGAGGTCGTCGCCGTTGCCGGCCCCGACGACGGCCACGCGCGCGCCACGGGCGACCTCTGCATCCAGCAGCGCCCACGCCGCCATCCGCGCAGGCTTCCAGCGCCGCCGCCGGGCGCCATCGCCGCGCGCGTTGTTGGCCGCGTTGGCGGCCAGGACCGCACCGCCGCTCACGCCGGTCCGTGGTCGTGGCGACTGGCCGAGATGGCGGTGCGGTTCAGCGTCTGGTCGGGGTGGTCCACGCTGCCGGAAGGGTACGTCTCGCTCTTCATGGACCACGATCACGCCTTCGGCTCCAGCACACCCTTCTCCCTCGGCGTCGAGGAGGAGCTCTTCCTCGTCGACCCGGCAACCGGGGCGCAGATCGATGCATCCCACGCGGTGCTCGAGCGGATCGGGCAGGTGGACGGCACCGTGGAGCGCGAGCTGCACGCCTGCCAGGTCGAGCTCATCACCGGGGTGTGCGCGACGGCGGGCGAGGCGACCGCCGCTCTGCGCGGGCTGCGGCGTGCGGTGACCGGCACGGGCGCCGGGCTGCTCGGCGCCGGCATGCACCCGGCGGCCGATGAGGGCGAAGCCGAGATCACCGACAAAGAGCGCTACGCCCACATCCGCCATCTCCTCGGCGACGCGGTCGCCGACCCCACCGGCGGGCTGCACGTCCATGTCGGGATGCCGGACGCCGACACGGCGATCCGCGCCTTCAACGCGCTGCGCCGCCATCTGCCGCTGTTGCAGGCGCTGGGCGCCAACTCGCCGTTTCGCCACGGCCGCGACACGGGCCTGGCCTCGGCGCGCGAGGTGACGATGCGCGGCTGGCCGCGGTCCGGCGTCCCGCGCGCGATGCGCGACTTCGAGGATTTCTGCAGCTCCAGCGCGCTGCTCAGCGAGGCGGCCGACGTGCCCGACTACACCTGGTTCTGGTGGAAGCTGCGCCCGCACCCGCGGCTGGGGACCGTGGAGATCCGCGCGCTGGATGCCCAGACCTCGCTCGACGATCTCTCGGCGCTGGTCGCGTTGACGCATTGCCTGGCCCGCCACGCGGCAACGGCCCCGAGCGAGCCCGAGCCCGTGCCCGAGATCCTCGACGAGGGCGCGTTTCGCGCCGCGCGCTTCGGCACCGAGGCCGAGCTGCCCGGCGCCGACGGCCGCCGGCGCCCGGTCCGCAACGTGCTCGCCGACGTCCTCAACGCCGTCCACGATCACGCACGCGAGCTCGGCTGCGAGGACGAACTGGACGCCACGCGGCGCCTGCTCGAGCATCGCGGCGGCGCCGGCCGGCAGCGCGCGACGCATGCGATCGGCGGCCTCGGCGCGCTGCTGCGCGACACGACCGCGCGCACATCACAGGGCTAGGCGAGCAGCGCGGTGGGTTCCTCGAGCAGCGCGCGGACGCGCCCGAGGAAGGAGGCCGCGTCGGTGCCCGAGATGATGCGCTGGTCGGCGCTGAGCGTGAGCGTCAGGACCTGCAGCGCGACCGCCGCGCCGTCGCGCAGCGCGACGCGCTCGGTGGCGGCGCCGACCGCGAGCGTCGCCGCCTGGCCGGGCTGGATGATCGCCGTGAACGCGGTCACGCCGTGCATGCCGAGGCTGGAGACCGTGAAGGTGGCGCCTGACAGAGCGGCCGCGGTGATCGTGGCGTCGCGGACCTCGGCGACGGCGGCGGCGAGCTCCGCGGAGACCGCCGCCGCCGACTTGGCGTCGGCGTCGAAGATCGTCGGGATCACGAGCGCCTCGCCGCCACCGACCACGACGCCGACGTTGGCGCGCTCGTAGTGCTGGTACTTGCCATCGGCGTAGGCGCCGTTGACGGAGCGGTGCTCGCGCAGCGCGACCCCCGCGGCGTGGACGACGGCGGCGGTGACGGTGACCTCGCCGCGGGCGGCCAGCAGCTCGGTGACGTCGACCTCGAGGGCCGCCTGGAAGTCGGGGATCGTCGCCTTGGACTCCGCCATACGGCGGGCGACGGTGCGCTGCGCGCGGGTCGGCTCGACGGTCTGCACGGCACCCTTGGCACCGGTGGCGACAGCGGGCGCGGAGGTGTCGGCGCTCATTCGCTGTCCTCGAAGTAATCCGGGTGGACCTCCCGGATGTGGGGCAAGCTCGACAGGACCATGCGCAGGTGATGGCGCAGCGTCGCCTCGGCGTGATCGAGGTCACGATCGGCGACGGCGGCCACGACCTGGCGATGCTCGGCGACCATCTCGCCGAGATAGCCCGGCTCGGGCAGGCTCAGGCGGCGAACGCGGTCCAGATGGCCGTTGGCCCGGCGGCTGAGGTGCCAAGCGATCTCGCGGCCCGACAGCTCGCAGAGCCGGCGATGCAGCGCGTCGTCAAGACGGTCGAAGGCATCCGCGTCGCCAGCCTCTTGCGCGCGATCCTGGGCGGCAAGGTTGGCCTGCAACTCGGCGAGATCGTCATCGCGGGCCAGCTCGGTCGCCAGCCGGATCGCGGCGCACTCCAGCGCTTCGCGGACAAACGCGGCATCCTCGACGCCCTCGTTGGAGATCAATGTGACGAACGTCCCGAGCTGCGGGACGATCGCGACCAGGCGCTCGTCGCGCAGCCGCACCAGCGCTTCGCGCACGGGCGTGCGGCTGACGCCGAGCCGCTCGGCCAGCTCGTTCTCCGACAGGCGCCGCCCCGGCTCGAGCTCGGCGCTGATGATCGCCTCGCGTAGGGCGAGGTAGACCTGGTCGCGCGCCGATACGCCGGACGCGCGCTCGCCGAGGGCGATCCGCATGGTCAGAGGTATACCGAGAACGTCTAGGCCGGTGCCGTGCCCGGCCGCGGCGTGACCCGGCGCCCGCCCGCGGCGCGGCGTGGTGCGGCGACGCGGGCGGGTGCCGGGGCCGGCTCGGGCGCCGGCGCGCCGACGCCGCGCTGCGCGTCGAGCGCGCGCTGGACCTCGACGAGGCGGCGCAGGAGCGTGTCGCGCTGGGCGCTGAGCTCGTCGGCGCCGAGCAGCCGCGGGCCGCGACCGCGAGCGGCCGGCAGCGGATCGCGGCGCAACGGGCTGTCGAGCTGCGGCTCGAGCTCGCACAAAATCCGATCCAGGACCGCGAGATCCTGGCGCAGCGTGCGGCGCTCGGCCGCGGCCTGGTCGGGCGCGTGGTGCGCCGCCGGCTCGGCGACGTAGAGCGCGGCGGCCAGCTCACGCGGCGCGACCCCGGCGTCCTGCGCGCGCTGGGCGACCTCGTCGAGCAGCGCTGCCTGGCGCAACTGCGTCCCGGCCCCGGCGGCGACGAACGTGCCGGAGCCGTGGCGGGTCTCCAGAAGGCCGTCGGCCTCCAATTTGGCGACGGCCGCACGGACGGTGTTGTGGTTGACGCCGAGTTGCTCGGCGACCTCGCGCAGGCCCGGCAGGCGGTCGCCGGCGCGCAGCCGACCGGAGGCGACGGCGGCGCGTACGACCCAGTCCAGCTGGACGCCCAGCGGGACGTCCGCCGTGTGGTCGAGCGCGATCCCGGCCGCGGTGGCCCAGCTCTCCGGCATGCCAGGTGCAGGGTAGCGTTCGGGGTCACCTCCCTGTTGCCCAGAGTGCCAGCACACTGGTACTGTCGCGCGCAATGGGACTGCTCGGCGAGATCGGCGACATGATGATCCTGACCGGGAAGACGATGGTCTCGGCCGTCCGCCCGCCGTATCCGTACGGCGGCGAGTTCGCGCTGCAGTTCCTGTTCGCGTTGAAGCTCTGCTGGCTGCCGCTGCTCATCACCTCGGTGTGCATCAACTACGCGGTGCCGGGCATCCAGGGCGCCGGCTTCCTCGAGCTCTTCGGCGCGGTGGACCGGCTGGGCAGCTTCTACAGCCTCGCGTCCATTCGCGAGTTCGCCCCGCTCATCTGCTCGATCATCGTCGCCGGCGTCGCGGGCACCGCGATCACCGCCGACCTCGGCGCCCGCAAGATCCGCGAAGAGCTCGACGCCCTGCAGGTCCTCGGCGTCGACCCCGTCAAGAACCTCGTCGTCCCGCGCTTCCTCGCGCTGATGATCGTGACCGCGCTGTTTGACATCTTCGCGATCGCCGCCGGGATCACCGGCGGCATGGCCGCGACGCTCACCCACCACGCCCCGCTCGGACCGTTCTTCGCGACGTTCCTGTCCAGCGGCACGACGACCGACGTCTGGGGCTCGCTGGTGAAGTGCACGCTCTTCGGCGCGATCGTCGCGATCGTCTGCTGCTACAAGGGGATGACCGCCAGCGGCGGCGCCGAGGGCGTCGGCCGGGCCGTCAACCAGGCGGTCGTCATCAGCCTGATGAGCGTCGCAGCGTTCAACTACGTCTTCACCCAGACGCTGTTGGCCACGCACCCGGAGATGATCGTCCTGAAGTGAGGTTCACCAGGAGCGCGTGAGCCCGCCGTCGACGCGCAGCGACTGGCCGGTCACGTACGAGGCGGCGTCGGAGACCAGGAAGGTCGCCGCGGCGGCGATCTCGGCGACCTCGCCGAGGCGGCCGGCCGGGACCTGGGTGCGGGCGGCCTCCTGGGCGGCCTCCAGCCCGCCGGCGTTGCCGGCGATCCGGTCGGTCGCGATCCAGCCGGGCAGCACGGCGTTGAAGGTCACGCCCTCGCCGGCGGTCTCGCGCGCGAGCTCCTTGAAGGCGGCCAGCAGGCCCGGGCGGTTGGCGTTGGAGAGCTGCAGTCCCGGGATCGGCTCGACCGCCGCGCTGGAGGAGACGGCGAGCACGCGGCCCCAGCCGCGCTCGCGCATGCCGGGCAGGACGCGACGCAGGATCGCCATCGGGGAGATGACGAGGCTGCGGTGCGCGGCCTCCCACTGCTCATTGGTGAAGCCCAGCGGGTCGGCGCCGACGGGCGGGCCACCGGTGTTGGCGACGTAGATGTCGATCGGACCGAGGTCGCGCTGCACCGCGGAGACGAGGCCGTCGACCGCGCCGAGGTCGTCGCTGTCGAAGGTGTAGGCCTTGCCGTGGACCGCGCCGGCGGCCAGCGCACCGGCGTCCGGATTGCGCGAGGTGACGGCCACGCGCGCGCCTTCGGCGGCCAGCGCCGCCGCGATCCCGCGCCCGATGCCGCGCGACGCGCCGGTGACGAGCGCGACCTTGCCGTCGAGTCCGAGATCCATGATCGGAGTCTCTCAGCCGACGTAGGGCGGGCGCCGCTCGTGCCAGCGCTCGACCGACTCCAGCTGGGCGGCGAGCGCGAGCAGCCGCGGCTCGCTGCCGCCCGGCCCGAGCAGCTGCGCGCCGAGCGGCAGGCCGTCGGCGGTCAGGCCCGCGGGAACGTTGACGCCGGGCCAGCCGAGGATGTTCCAGGGCCACGCGTACGGGCAGGCACCGACGATGACCTTGTCGGTCGCCCAGCCGCCGAGGCCGTCGATCGCGCCGACCGGCAGCGGCGGCTGCGCGGTCGTCGGGGCCAGAATCACGTCGGCGCGGCGGAAGATGCGACCAACCTGCGCGCGCAGCGGCCGCTCCAGGGCGCGGGCAAGGCCGAGCAGCGGACCGCCGACCCAGCGGCCCATCGCCACGTTGTGGCGGGTGCGCGGATCGAGCAGCGCGATGTCGGGCACGCGGCGCGACCAGTCACGCAGACCGACCAGCGAGCGCGGGAGGAAGGTCACGCCGATCGGGCCGTAGAAGGGGTCGGCCTCCACGATCTCGTGACCGAGACCCTCGAGGACGGTGGCCAGTCGCTCGGTCGACGCGCGCACGCGCGCGTCGAGACGAGCGGGCGCGAGGCTGAACGGGATGCGGAAGGAGAGCGCGATCCGCAGGCGCCCGGGGGCGGCGCGGCGGGCGGACTCGGCAAACGGCTCGGCCGGCGGGCGCGGCGTGTGGCGATCGCCAGGATGCGCGCCCGCGACGGCATCAAGCAGCAGCGCGGCATCGTCGACGGTGCGCGCGAGCGGGCCGTTGCAGGTCAGGCCCTGGAACGCCTCGGCATCGGGCCAGGTCGAGACGCGCCCGCGCTGGGGCTTGATGCCGACCAGATGCGTCCACGCGGCAGGAATGCGGACCGAACCGGCGCCGTCGGAGCCCATCGCCGCGGGCACGAGCCCGGCGGCGACCGCGGCGGCCGAGCCGCCCGACGAGCCGCCGGGCGTGTGAGCCAGCGACCACGGGTTGCGCGTCTGGCCGAAGGCCGGCCCTTCGGTGATCGGCCACTGGCCGAACTCGGGCGAGGTCGTCTTGCCGACGATGACGGCGCCGGCCGCGCGCAGGCGTCGGGCGACCTCGCCGTCACACGCCTTGCCGGCGAACTCGCCGGCGCAGCCGAAGGCCGTGGTCTCCCCCGCGAGGTCCATGTCGTCCTTGATGGCGATCGGCACGCCGAGCAGCGCGGCGCTCTCGCCTTCGGCGCGGCGGCGATCGGCTTCGGCGGCCTCGGCCCGCGCCGCGTCGGCGCGGACGGTGCGAAAGGCGTTGAGGTCGGGCTGGGCCGCCGCGATGCGGCGCAGTGCTGTATCGACGAGCTCGATCGAGGAGACCTCGCCGGAGGCGACCAGCGACGCTTGGCGGCGCAGGCCGGCGAACGCGAGGCCGTCGGCCTCAGAAGGTGCGGACGTGGAGGACATTGCGCGTACCAGGGTACGGATCGAGGTCCGCTCAGGACGCGGTCGGGCCACGCCGCTCGGCTTCGTCGCGCTCCTCCTCCACCAGCCCGCGCGCCCGCTCGCGCGACTGCAGGTAGGCGCGAAACACCTCGGCGCGAGCAGTGCGCAGCTGCTCGCCGACCAGCGCCTGGGCGGCCTGCGCCTGAGCGCCGCTGTGCTGCTCGTCGTGTGGTGGATCGGTCACCACTAGGCAGATACCGCCGCTGGAGCGCATGAAACCCGGCGCGGTCCGCGGGACGCCCCACCGGTCGCGGTCTGGGTCAGTCGTTGGCGGTGACCGCGTCGAGCACGGAGGCGAAGCGCTCGCGTGCCGCCGCGCGCCGTGTCGGCACGTGCTCGGTCGGAACGTGGTCGGCCGGCGGCGCGTAACCGCGCAGGATCTGGCGGGCGACCGACTGGCGGTGGACCTCGTCGGGACCGTCGTAGATCCGGGCCGCGCGCGCGTAGCGGTACATCGCCTCCAGCGGCAGGTCGGTCGAGTAGCCGAGCGAGCCGTGGGCCTGCAGCGCGCGGTCGATCACGTCGTGCAGGACGCCCGCGCCGTAGAACTTGATCAGGCTGATCGGCGTGCGGGCCGCCGCGACGCCCTGGGTGTCCATCACCCACGCCGCATGCAAGGTCATCAACCTGGCCGCCTGCATCTGGGCCGCGGAGTCCGCGATCCAGTTCTGCACCGACTGATGCTCGCCGAGCGTCTTGCCGCCGCTGACCCGGTAGGTCGCGCGCTCGCAGAGCATGTCGAACGCCCGCTGGGCGACGCCGAGCCAGCGCATGCAGTGGTGGATGCGTCCGGGATAGAGCCGCTGCTGGGCGATCAGGAAGCCCTCGCCCTCGGCGCCGAGCCGCTGCGTCGCCGGCACACGCACGTCCTCGTACACGATCTCGGCGTGGCCGCCGAGCTTGCCGAACGCCTCCCACGGATGCTCCATCGTCGGCACGTCACGGAGGATGTTCACGCCCGGCGCGTCGGCCTCGACGAGGAACATCGTCGCGCGCTGATGGGGCCGCGCGTCGGGGTCGGTGACGGCCATCACGATCAGGAAGTCCGCGATCGACGCGTTGGAGGAGAACCACTTGCGCCCGCTGATCACGTAGTCGTCGCCGTCGCGGACCGCGCGCGTCTTCAGCGTCGTCGGGTCGCTGCCGGCGGTGTCCGGCTCGGTCATCGAGAAGGCCGACTTCAGATCGCCGGCCAGCAGCGGCTCGAGGTAGCGCTCCTTCTGCTCGACGGTGCCGGCCAGCGCGAGCACCTCGCTGTTGCCCGAGTCCGGCGCCTGGCAGCCGAAGGCGTTAGGCGCAAACGGCGTCGTTCCGAGCACCTCGTGCAACAACCCCAACTTGACCTGCCCGTAGCCCTGACCGCCGAGCGACGGATCGAGATGCGCGGCCCACAGGCCCTGACGGCGCACCTCTTCCTGCAGCGGCGCGTAGATGCGGTCAAGGGGCCTCCTGCGAGAGCTCGCCGACGACCGTCTCCAGCGGCCAGATCTCCTCCCGGACGAACGTGCGCGCCCACTCCAGCTTGGCGGCGTAGTCAGGGTCGGTGCTGAAGTCCCAGGCCATGACGCCGAGCCTACTCCGGCGCGGGCCGGCGGCGGCGCGGCTCCCTGCCGGCAGGCTGCGACGGACGCTCGCGCTGTGGCGCCGGCGGCACGGTGCGGCGGACCGGCTCGCCGACGGTCAGCGCCAGCCGCTCGCCAAAGTGCGAGATCTCCAGTCCGTCACCGCGCTGGAGCGTGTAGGTCGCGCCGTCCTCGTCGACCTCGACGTGGACGCGCCCCATGGCCACGCAGATCCGGAAGGCCAGACGGCCCACGCCCGGCGGCAGGCGCGGCGCGAACGTCAACGCGCCGTCGTGGTCGCGAAAGCCGCCGAAGCCGGCGACGAGCGCCAGCCAGCTGCCCGCCAGCGAGGCGATGTGCAGGCCGTCGCGGGTGTTGTGCTCGAGGTCGTGGAGGTCCATGAACGCGGCCTCGCCGAGGTAGTCGTAGGCCAGGTCCAGGTGCCCGGTCTCGGCGGCCATGATCGCCTGCACGCAGGCCGACAGCGACGAGTCGCGGACGGTCAGCGCCTCGTAGTAGGAGAAGGCGCGCGCTTTCTCCTCGTCGGTGAAGCGATCGCCGCAGACGTAGAGCGCCATGACGAGGTCGGCCTGCTTGACGACCTGCTTGCGGTAGAGGTCGAAGTAGGGGTAGTGCAACAACAACGGGTAGTGATCGGCGGGCGTGCCCTCGAAGTCCCAGCGCGCGTGGTGGGTGAAGCCCTCGGCCTGCATGTGGACGTCGAGGATCCCGTCGTAGGGCACGTGCATGGCGTCGGCCGCGGTGCGCCAGGCGCCGACCTCGTCGGCCGCGACATCGAGCGCCGCGGCCTCCTTGGGATGGCGGTCGACGGCATCAGCCGCGCCGAGCAGGTTCCGGCGCGCCATCAGGTTGGTGTAGGTGTTGTCGTCGCTGACGGCGCTGTACTCGTCGGGGCCGGTCACGCCGGGCAGCCGGAAGCGGCCCTTGCGATCGTGATGGCCGAGCGCGGCCCAGAGGCGCGCGGTCTCCACCAGGAGCGGGAGCCCGACGTCGCGCGCGAAGGCGGTGTCGTCGGTCGCATGCTGGTGGCGCAGCACGGCCCCGGCGATGTCAGCGCCGATGTGCATCGCCGCCGTGCCGGCCGGCCAGTAGCCCGAGCACTCGCGACCGGCGATCGTGCGCCACGGAAACGCGGCGCCGGCGAGGCCCAGCTGGGTGGCGCGCTCGCGGGCCAGGTCGAGCGTCGCCAGCCGCCAGCGCAGCGCGTCGCCCGCGGCCTCGGGCATCGTGTAGGTCAAGACCGGCAAGACGAAGGACTCGGTGTCCCAGAACGCGTGGCCGTCGTAACCCGAGCCGGTGAGGCCCTTGGCGGGGATCGCGCGCCGCTCGGCGCGGGCCCCGGCCTGCAGGACGTGAAAGAGCGCGAAGCGCACCGCCTGCTGGAGCTCCGGGTCGCCGTCGACCTCGACGTCGGCGTCCTCCCAGAACGCGTCGAGGTACGCGCGCTGCTCGGCGCAGAGCCCGTCCCAGCCGGTGTGGCGCACCTCGGCGAGGCTGCCGCGGGCTTGGGCGCGCAGCGACGGCAGCGCCCGCGAGCTCGACCACGAGTAGGCCAAGAACTTGAGCACGCGCAGCTTCCCGCCGGCCGGTACGTCGGCCGCGATGATCACGCGGCCCTCGTCGCCGCCAGCTTCCGCGCGCGTCTCGGTGCCCTCGGGCCCGTCGACGATGTGGTCCATGGTCGCGCAGGTGCCGATGCCGCTGCGCTCCAGCCGGTGCACGAGCGAGACGCGTAGCTCGTCGCAGTAAGCCTCTTCGCTCTTCAGCGGCGCCGCGATGGCGGCCGCCGCCCGCGGGTCCATCGCCTTCGGGTCAACTTGGCCGTCCTCGTTGGCCACCAACTCGCTCTGGACCACCAGCCGAGCGCCGTCGCCGAGCGCCTCGACCTCGTAGAGGATCGCCGCGGCCCCGCGCTGGGTCAGCGACACCAGCCGCGTCGAGGTGATCCGCACCTCGGCGCCGGCCGGCGAGCGCCAGTGGACGTGACGGCGCAGGACGCCGGCGCGGAAGTCCAGCACGCGCTCGTGATGCAGCAGCTCGCCGTAGCGGACGTCGAAGAGCTCGTCGTCGACGTGCAGGCGCAGCAGCTTGCCGTCGGTGACGTTGACCACCGTCTCGCCCGCCTCGGGGTTGCCGTAGGCGCTCTCGGCGTAGGGCAGCGGACGGACCTCGTGCAGGCCGTTGAGGTAGGTGCCGGGGAGGCCGTAGGGCTCGCCCTCGTCAAGGTTGCCGCGCATCCCGATGTGCCCGTTGGAGAGCGCGAAGACCGACTCGGACTGGGCGAGCATCTCGAGGTCGAGCGCCTCCTCGCGCAGCGCCCAGGGATCCTCGGAGTAGTTGGGGTGGTCGATCACGGCAGCAGCTCGGCGAGATCCTGGACGACGATGGTGGCGCCGTGGTCGGTCAGCGCTCCGGCCTGGCCTACCCGGTCGACGCCGACGACGACCCCGAAGCCGCCTGCCCGGCCCGCCTGCACGCCGGCCAGCGCGTCCTCGAAGACCGCGGCGTGCGCCGGCTGCACGCCGAGCGCCTTGGCCCCCGCCAGGAACGTGTCGGGCGCCGGCTTGCCCTTCAGCCCGCCTTCGGCGACCGCGTGGCCGTCAACGATGTGGTCGAAGAGCTCGAGGATGCCAACCGCCTTGAGCACTTCCTTGGCGTTGGCGCTGGAGGAGACGACGGCGAGCTTGCGGCCCGCCTCCTTGGCGGCGTGGACGTAGCGGATCGAGCCCTCGTAAGGCTCGACGCCATCGCGCTCGATGATCTTCAGGACGAGGTCGTTCTTACGGTCGCCGAGCGCTTTGACCGTCGCCTCGTCGGGCTCGATCCCGCGCGACTTCAGGAAGCTGCGCACGCCATCGGGCCGCGGCAGGCCGTCGACGTACTCGTCGTAGTCGTGGTGGGCGTCGAACGGGACGAAGCGGTCGCCGTCGCGTTGCTTGAGGTACTCGTCGAACATCGTCTTCCAGGCGGCGGCGTGCACCTTCGCCGTCTGGGTCAGCACGCCGTCGAGGTCGAAGAGGTCAGCCTGGATGTCGTCCGGGAGTCCGAGCACGGCCCCATGCTAGGCGTGGCGACCGTGCTTGCTCGGCGTCACGCCGTCGCCGGTGCGCTCTCGCCCTCCGGCAGCCGCACCGCATCCAGCGGCTGGGCGACAAGTTGACCGCCGGCGCAGTCCTCGCCGCGGACCTTGCGGCGGGGGTTGACGATGCCCACGAGGCCGAGGATGCCGCCGGCCGCCACCAGCGCCGCCGCGAGCCCCATGCCGAGGCGGAACGCGTCGACCGAGGCATCCTGGACGGCGGAGGACACCGGGGCGCGCTCGGCCACCGGCAGCGCCGAAACGTCGACCGATGCGAGCGTGCGGCGCTTGGCCTCGGCGACCGCCTTGGTCGACGCGGCGCTCAGCGGCCGACCGCTCAGGGACGCGTCGATCGACGACGAGAACGAGGCCGACACAACAGCGCCCAGCGCGGCGACCGCGAGCAGGCTCGCCACGCGCGCGATCGCGTTGTTGACCCCCGAGGCGATGCCGGCGTTGCGCTCATCGGCGTCGGCGAGCACCGTCGCCGTCAGCGGCGCGACGGTCGCCGAGAGCCCGAGCGAGAACAACAACAACGCCGGCAGCACATCGGTCCAGTAGCTCAGCGGCGCGGACAGGCGCATCATCAGCAGCAGCCCGGCCGCGGCGACCACCGGCCCCAGGCCCATGAACAGGCGCGGCCCGTAGCGATCGGCCATCCGGCCCGCGCGCTTGGACAGCAAGAACATGACGATCGTCGCGGGCAGCGTCGCCAGCCCGGCCTGCAGCGCGTCGTAGCCCACCACCTGCTGCAAGAACAACACCAAGAAGAAGAAGGTGATTCCCAGGCCGCCGTACATCGTGAACGTCTGCGCGTTGCCGACGGCGAAGTTCCGGCGCCGGAAGAGGCCGAGCGGGAGCATGGGATACGGCGTGCGCGACTCCCACCACAGGAACGTCACCAGCAGCGCGATGCCGACCAGCGCCGGCCCGATGACGCCCGGCGAGCTCCAGCCCAGCGTGGGCTGGCGGATCAGCGCGAAGACCGGCCCAGCGAGGCCCAGCGCACAGAGCGTGGCGCCCAGGACGTCGATCGGCGCGTGCCGCCGGCCGCGCTCGCGCTGCGGCACCGCGATCGCGATCAACATCAACGTGAAGAGCACGAACGGGACGTTGATGGCAAAGATCCAGCGCCACGACGTGGCGTCGATCAGGTAGCCGCCACAGAGCGGACCGACCACCGTCGCGATCCCCGACCACGCCGTCCACGACCCGATCGCCATGCCGCGCTCCTCGGGTGGGAAGGCCGAGACGATCACCGCCAACGCGCTCGGCGTCAGCAGCGCGCCGAACACCCCTTGCAGCGCGCGGCCGGCGATCAGCACCTCGACCGACGGGGCCAGCGCGCAGACCAGCGAGACGGCGCCGAAGCCCGCGACGCCGATCGCGAAGACGCGCCGCTCGCCGAGCAGATCGCCGAGCGAGCCGCCGATCAGGATCAGCGAGCCGAGCGCGAGCAGGTAGGCGTTGGAGATCCATTGCTGCCCGGCCAGCCCGCCGCCGAGGTCGCGCGAGATCGACGGCAGCGCGACGTTGACGACCGTCGCGTCGAGGCCGACCACGAAGGACCCCATGATCGCGGCGAGCAGGCTGAGCCGCTTGGGGTCGCGCAGTGAGGACACGCCCCCAGTCCTATCGGGCGGCGACCGCCCTGTCCAACCCGCCCGTCGGCTCAGAGGGCGCGCGCTGAGGACGCGGTCTGCAGCGACCACGACAGCGCCTCGGCGTAGCACTCGCCAAGCGGGTCCTCGGTGCCAGAGGCGCCCACGGAGGTGACGCCCCACTCGTAGTCGAGCACCGCGGTCAGCGCCGCGCCGTCGGGTCCGGCGCGATGCAGCAGCGCGTCGATGACGGCCTCGTGCAGCGGGATGCCGTCCAGCGCATCGGCCATCGGCACGCCCAGCATCGCGTCGGCGACCGAGAGCAGGCCGACCGAGAACGCGATGTCGGTGTCGCCGTCGCGCAACTGCGCCAGGCGGCAGAGCGTGCGCGCGCGGCTCAGCGCGGTCGGCACCAGCTCGTCGCAGTGCGTCGTGATGCCGCTGAGCACGAGCATCATCGCCCACTGCCGGACGGTGCGCGGACCGAGCATCGTGACGGCGTCGTGGACCGACGTGATGCGCCGGCGCAGCGAGTAGGCGGCCGAGTTCAGCAGGCGCAGGAGACGCAGCGTCAGCCCG
Source organism: Baekduia sp. (assembly GCF_035996765.1). NCBI lineage: Bacteria > Bacillati > Actinomycetota > Thermoleophilia > Solirubrobacterales > Baekduiaceae > Baekduia > Baekduia sp. The sequence goes on along the minus strand of NZ_DASYJG010000043.1, from coordinate 108,500 downwards.
GGGTCGCGCGTGACGATCGCCTCGATCTCCTCGAACGTCGCGTCGGCGCGCGTGAGGACGCCGATGTCGTGCAGCGAGCAGGAGGCCGATGAGGGGATCTCGCGCCCGGTGACGATCTCCGGCTTGCAGAAGAAGAAGCCCTGAAACAGCTCGTAGCCGAGGGCGAGGCAGTCCTCGAACATCGCCCGGTCCTCGACCTTCTCGGCCAGCAGCGTGACGTCGAAGCCGCGCAGGAGGCGCGCCTGCTCGGCGGCGTGCTCGACGCCGCCGGCCAGCACATCGATCTTGACGATCGAGGCGAGGCCGAGCAGCTCGTCGGCCTCGGGGCTGTAGACGAAGTCGTCCAGCGTGATCGGGAAGCCGGCCGCTGCGAACTCGCGCAGGCGGCCGAGCAGCTCATCGTCGAGCAGCTGGTCCTCGAGCAGCTCGAGCACGACCTCGCCGGGCGGCAGCGACAGCGGATCGACGTCAAGGAGGAACCGCCGCGAGACGTTGATCCACGCGGGCATGGCACCGACGAGGCTGCTGAGGCCGATGTCGCCGAAGGCGGCGAGCAGGACCTGCGCCGTGGCCTGCTCCCCGTCGGTCGCCGACCCGCGGTGCAGCAGTTCGTAGCCCTTGAGGCGTTGGCGCCGGTCGAGGATCGGCTGGCGGGCGACCGCGACGGAGCTGGCGAGCGCGACGTCCATGCGGCCCTTTGGTCGGCTGATCCTGAGCGCTCTGTAGGCCCGGGCCCGGGGGTTCTGGCCGAATGGTCGACCCAACAGGACGCCAACATCGCGCCCACCGGACCCTCACGGGCCCCTGCGGGCAGCTTCAGCGCCCGGCGAGAGGGTTCGGCGCGGTGCGTGAGACCCCGGCCTACGCCGCCGTGACGGCGGGCTCGACCTCCTCGGCGGGGCGCAGCCGGCTGCGCTCGGCGCGCCCGAGCCTGACGACGGCGCTTCCCGCGCTCCTAGGCACCGTGGCGTCGGGTGCGACCGTCGGCCTCTGCACCGCGCTCGTGCTGGCCGCCGCGGAACGTCCGTCGTTCCTGTCGGGCCCGGCCCGCCACGGCTTCCCGTCCTGGATGGTCGGGCCGCTGGCCCACCGCGCGGGCGGGCTGCCGGCCAGCACCACGGCCCTGCAGGCCGACCTCGTGCGGGTCCTCGCGCTGCTGGCGATCGCCTGGCTCGTGGCGTGGCTCTGCGCCGACCGCATCCCCGCGGCGGTGCTGTGGGGCGCGGTGGTCACCGCCTACGTTGTGCTGCTGCTCGGGCCGCCGCTCTCGCTGACCGACGTCTTCAACTACCTGCACTACGGGCGGATGGGCCCGCGCTACGGGCTCAACCCCTATATCTCGCTCCCGCTCGCCGCCCCGCACGACGCGGCATACCCCTACAGCAACTGGCACCACCTGCCGTCTCCCTACGGGCCGCTCTTCACGCTGGTCTCCGAGGCGCTGTCGCCGCTCTCGCTGCCGGTGGCCTACTGGACGCTGAAGGCGCTGCTGCTGGGCGCTTCGCTCGGGACGCTGGCGCTCGTGGCCACGACGGCGCGGCGGTTGGGCCGGTCGTGGAAGGCCGCTGTGGCGCTGGTCGCGTTCAACCCCTTGGTGTTGGTCTACGGCGTCGGCGGCGCACACGGGGAGCCGTTCCTGCTGCTGGCGATGGTCGGCGCGGTCGCGCTGGTCGTCGCGGGCCGTGCCTCCGACGCGCCGTGGTATGACGCCGCCGCGGGCGCATGCGTCGTGGTCGCGACCGGCGTCAAGCCGTCGGCGGTCTTGTTGGTGGCATTGGTCGTGCTCGGCGCGCGGCGCCGGCTGCCGGCGCTCGGGGGCGCGCTGGCGGCCGGCGCGCTGACCGGCGTTGCGGTCCTGATCGCCTTCGGCGGCCACCTGCCGGCAACGTCGATCCAGGATCGCCTGGTGACGCCGCTGAGCGTCGCCAACGTCGTCGCCGCGCTGGCCGGCCACGGCGGCCTGACCGCGCAGGACCGGACGATCGCCCACGGGCTGCTGGCCGTGGTCTGCGCGGGCGCCGCCATCGCAGTGCTGCAGCGTCGCGACCGCCTGCCGGGGGCCGCCGGGCTCGTGATGCTCGCCGGCGTGCTGACGCTCGGCTGGACGATGCCGTGGTACGTCTGGTGGATCCTGCCGTTCGCAGCGCTGGCGCGCACCCGCGCGCTGGCCGCCGCCTGTGTCGTGTTGACCGTCTGGCTGGCGCTCGGCGCGATCCCGCAGATGCCGCGCCTGATCCACGACGCGCACTTCTACCCGACGCGCTCGGTCGCCGGGCGCACCAACCACGACTTGACCGAGAGGTATCTCAAGTGAGCACCCAGCTCGTGCGCTTCGCGGTCGTGGGAGCATCCAACACGATGATCACGTTGATCATGTACGCCTTGCTCGTGACGGCCGGCGTGCCGTCGGTGGCCGCGGCAGTGCTCAGCTGGTCGGGCGGCGCGGCCAACGGCTACCGGCTCAACCGCGCGTGGACGTTTGCCTCGACGGTGCGGGGCGCGCGACCGGCCGTGCGCTACGCGGCGGTGCAGGCGCTCGGCGCCGGCCTCAACGCGCTGGCGATCTGGGCGCTCGTCACCCACGAGCACGCCCCGCGGATCGCGGGCGAGCTGGTCGCGCTGCCGGTCGCCACCGCGCTGACCTTCTTGTGCTGCCGGCGCTGGGTCTTCGGCGCGGGCGCCGCGCGCGTGAGGCGCGCCGCGTGACGCGCCACCGGCGGGCGCTGGCGACGACGCTGGGCGCGCTGGCGCTGCTGGCGGCGGCCGCGTGGGCGACCGGCGCCTTCGCGCTGCGCTACGCCTCCAGCCCGGCTCGGACGCCATGCGCGGTGCTCCCACCGGGCGACAACAAGGTCTCGGTCGACACGCCCGACGGCGACCGGACCGTCCTGCTGCACGTTCCCGCCAGCGGCGCCGACAAGCCGGTGCCGCTCGTCATCGCGCTGCACGGCGCCGGCGAGACCGGACCCGACTTCGCGCAGGACACCGGCTTCAGCCGCCTGGCCGACCGCGAGCACTTCTTGGTGGCCTACCCGACGGCGGTCGGACCGACGGCGTTCTGGGACATCACCGGCCAAAAGCAGGGCGACCTGCCCGAGGAGGTCGCCGAGCTGGGCAAGTCGCTCGACGCGCTGGAGGGGGTGGCCTGCGTGGATCGCTCACGGGTCTTCGTGACCGGCGTCTCCAACGGCGGCGGGATGACCGCGCGGCTGGCGTGCGAGCTGTCTGACCGACTGGCGGGCGCCGCGCCGGTCGCCGGCGGCTACAAGGCGCTGCCGCCCTGCCATCCGTCGCGCAAGCTGCCGATCCTGGAGATCCACGGCACCGGCGACCAGGTCGTCCCCTACGGCGGCGCGCCACCCGACTACAAGGGCAGCGTCGCGCGCTACCTCGCGCTCTGGCGAAGGATCGACGGCTGTCGCGGCAAAGCCGCGCGCCTGGACCCCGCGCCCGGCGTGCACGAGATCACCTGGCGAAGCTGCGGCGACGCGACGCGCGTCGAGCACGTGCGGCTCGACCACCAGGCCCACGGCTGGCCCGGCGGGCCGCGGACCGTGCCATCGACCGCCGCGTTCTCGACGACGTGGCGGACGTGGGAGTTCTTCCGCTCGCTGCCGGCACGGGCACCGGCGGCGTGACGCGCAGCGCGAAGAGGAGGCCGCGGTGCGGCTGGCCGGCGGCGCGACTGACGTCGGTGCCGTGCTGGCGGGCCCAGCGGACGACGGGGAGACAGCCGGTGCGGCCGTTGCCCGAATTGGCCGTGCAGGCGTCGCCGAGCAGCGCGTAGCGGACGCGGCCGGTCGCGACGGCGGCGGCGAGCTGCTGGGGCGTGACGAGCGCGCGCCCGGCCCCGTCGGACAGGATGAGGACGGGGCGCCCGTCGCGGGCGATCAGCTGGCCGACCTTGGCGGGCGCGCTGGCGGCGACCTCGTCGCCGGCGGCGGCGTCGTGGGCGTGGAGGTAGGCGGCCAGGGCGGCGAACCGGGCGTCCGGCAGCGCGCCGGGGCGGCCGGAGTCCTGCGTCGCGTGGGCGACGGCGGCGACGGAGGTCACGAGCGGCACGGCGAGCACGGCGCCAAATGTTGTGATGGCCATCGCCTTGATCACCCGCCCGCGCTCGGGCGTCGCCACCGCCAGCCCAGCGCCGAGCGCCGCCGCGACCGCCGGGTCGACGCACGCGAGGTAGCGCGGACGCAGGTCGGGCATGGCGCTGCAGAGGACGATCCCGCCGACGAGCCACGCGGCGATGGCGAGCAGCCCGCCACGGGCGATGCGGTCCAACCGCCACGGCCGCCCGAGCGCCAGCGCCGCCGCCAGCGCCGCGAGCGCGGCGACCGCCTCGATCCCGATCCAGCGACCGAGGTGCGCTTGGGCCGAGAGCAGCCGCGTGGGCGACGCCGGGCCAGGACGGCGGGAGAGCGCGACAGCGTGCTCGCGGGCGCGGGAGCCCGTCGTGGTGGTGGCCACCGCCGCACCGCTGTGGGTCGCGCGACCGGGGACGACCCGGTCGATGCCGTTGTAGATCAGCGCGGCCTGCCACGGTGAGCCGGAGGTCGACCCCAGCGCCCACGGCCGCGGGTGCAGAGGAACGAGCGAGACCACCACCAACCAGGCGGTGGCGGTGACCAGGAAAGCCGCCACGCCGATCAGCGCACCGCGACGGCGCTGCCCTGGCACGCGCGGCGCGATCAACCACCACAACAACCCAACGGCCGCCGCAGGCAGCAGCGCCTCGGCGAGCTTGACGTCAAACGCGAGCCCGACGAGCACGCCCGCCCCGGCCAGCGGCGCGAGCCGCTGCGTCCGCGCGGCCCGGACGACCAGCAGCGCGCCCGCCACCGCCAGCGCCGCCATCACCGAGTCCATCGTGTCGCTGCGCGCCGTCACCACCGCAGACGGCAGCACCGCGAGCGCGAGCCCGCCGGCCAGCGCCGCGCCGCGCCCAAGCAGGGCGCGCAGCAAGGCCATCACCAAGACGACGAGCGCCACACCGCCCAGCGCCTCGGGCACGTGCAAGGCCAACGCGGTGAACCCGAAGAGCTTGGTCGCCCCGACCTGCAGCCACAGGTCCACCGGCGGCTTGTCGATCGCCACCCGCCGACCGGGCTCGAACGCACCGGCCAAGAACGCGCTCCAGGAGGCGCCCATGCTGCGCACCGCCGCGTCGTAGTACGGATCGCCCGGCACGCGCGCGAGCGCGACGAGCCGCAGCCCGGCGGCAAGACCGACGGTCGCAACCTCCGGAGCCAGGCCAACCCACCGCAGCGCACGCCCGTCGGTTCGGGCGCGCGCCACGGTGGGAGCCGCGACGGCGACCACGCGGGTCAGACCGGACGCGCCGCGGCTGCGGGCAGGGCGGCCGGGGCCTCGGCCGCCTCTGCCCGCAGTTGCCCGCGCAGGTCCCGCAACTCGCGGAACGCGCGCAACACCACCGCCGGGTTGGCACCCGACGAGCGGCCCGCCGTGCGGGGGCGGTGGGTGACGCCAAGCTCGACGATCTCCGCGCCCGCCGCCTGGGCGCGCACCAGCAGCTCGGTGCTGACCATCGCGCCGTCGGCGCCGAGCGCCAACCGCCCGATCAGGTCGCGGCGCAGGAGCTTGAACGCGCAGTCGACATCGCGGATCGCCAAGCCGAAGGAATGCTGCACCAGCGCGTTCCAGGCGTGCGCGTTGACACGACGGTGTGCGGGGTCGGCACGCTGGATGCGATAGCCGGCGACGATGTCGGCCGTCGACACGAGCGCCAGCGTGCGATCCAGGTCGGCGAGGTCGAACTGCCGGTCGGCGTCGGTGAGGAAGATCCACTCCAGGCGCGCGGCCGCAAAGCCGGTCCGCAGCGCGGCGCCGTAGCCGCGGTTGCGCTCGTGGGCAAGGACGCGCACGCGCGGGTCGCGCTCGCCGATCGCGGTCGCCAACGCCCGCGTTGCGTCCGCGCTGCCATCGTCGACCACCAGGATCTCGTGCGCATCGGCAACGCGACAGGCGGCGGCCGTCGCGTCGGCGATCATCGCCTCGACGTTGGCCGCCTCGTCGTGGCAGGGGAGCACGATCGAGAGGCCGGCAAGACGCGGGAGCGGCCCGATGATCGGAGCCTGTGGAGAGCGATCCATGCCACCAGCCTGCTCGCGCGCCCTGAACCCGTCGCCAAGCCCAGGTTGCGTCCATGCGGAGGGGGTGTTGGGATCGTGTTGCGTTCAGGATCTCACCAGGATGAGCGGTCTACATTCGCTGCTGTGCTGACCGACGACGCCCGCCCTGCCGGCCGCGTCCTCGTGGTGGAGGACGACGCGGATCTCTCCGAGGTGATGGTGGGTGCGCTGGTCTCTGACGGCCACGCGGTCGTCCACGCCGCCGACGGTCGCGCCGCGCTCGACGCGCTGGCCGCCGAGTCCTTCGACCTGGTGTTGCTCGACCTCGCGCTCGGCCAGGGGCCCGATGGCGTCGAGGTCTGCCGCCGGCTGCGGGCCGCCCAGGACGATGCGCACGTCGTCGCGGTCACCGCCCGCGAGGGCGAGGCCGACACCGTGCTCGTCCTCGAGGCCGGCGCCGACGACTACGTGACCAAGCCGGTCGGCATCGCCGAGCTGCGCAGCCGCGTCCGCGCCGTGTTGCGCCGGGCACAGCGCACGCCCGGGCGCCCGCCGCTGGAGCACCGCACGCTGCGCGTCGACACCGCCGCCCGCCGCGCCGAGGTCGCCGGCGCCGAGCTGCATCTGACCTACTCGGAGTTCGAGGTCCTGCAGGCGCTGATGGCCGTCGGCGGCCGCCTGTTGACCCGCCAGGAGCTGTTGGACGCGATCTTCGGCGGCCACGACTTCCGCGACCCGCGCGCCATCGACGTCCATGTCCATCATCTGCGCGACAAGCTCGCCTCGGCTGGCGGCGATCCGGGCTGGATCGCGACCGTGCGCGGAGCGGGCTACCGGATCGACGGCTAGGAGCGCCGGGGTGCCGGGGTTGCGCGTCAAGCTGGCCCTGGCGCTCGTCGCGACCAGCGTGGTGACGCTGATCGCCGCAGTCGGCACCTTGGTGCCGCCGCTGGAGCACCGCCTCGATCAGGATCGCGTGCGCGACATGCGCGAGCTGGCGCGGACCTCCGAGCTCGCGCTCGGGCGGATGCCGGCGAGCGACCTGCGCCCCGGCGCGCGCGGCTCGCGGCGGCTGGTTCACCGCATCGCCCGGCGCGTCGGCGGCCGCGTCGCGCTCTTCGACGTGCACGGCGCCGAGGTCGCAGACACCGACCCCGAGCGCATCGAGCCGCGTTCCCAGACGCCGGAGCGCTTTGTCGATGCGGGCTTCGCGCGCGCCGGCGATGTGCGCCAGAGCGTCAGCGATGGCGAGGCCATCGTAGTCGTCCGCGCCCACACCCGCGCCGGCGTCCGCACGCTCGTGCTGCGCAAGTCGCTGGACGACTCACGCGCCGCGGCGTCGGTGGTCCGCAGCGCGTTGCCGGTGGCCGGCGGCGTCGGGCTGGCCGTCGCGGTGATCCTCGGCTCGGTGCTCGGCTTCGGGCTGCTGCGGCGGCTGGAGGGCTTGCGGCGCGCGGCGCGGCGGCTCGCCGACGAGGGGATCGAGGAGCCGTTGGATGTGCACGCGGCCGGCCGCGACGAGGTCGGTGAGCTGGCCGGTGCCTTGGAGCTGATGCGCGCGCGGCTGCAGGCCCAAGAGCGTGGGCGCCAGGCGTTCCTGTCGACGGCCTCGCACGAGCTGCGCACCCCGGTCGCGTCGCTGCGCGGGACGGCCGAGCTGCTGGAGGAGGAGCTCGCCGGCGCCCAGCCCGACGTCGAGCATGCGCGTGTCCGCGCCGCCGCGGTTTCACGGCAAGCCCAGCGGCTGTCGGCGCTGGCCGACGACCTGCTCGGCCTCGGACGGCTGGACGCGGCGATCCCGCTGGTCGCCGAGCCGATCGATCTCGCCGAGCTGGCCGGGACGCTGGCGGGCGAGGTCGAGCCGCTGGCCCGGGCGGCCGGCGTCGTCGTGCGCCTGCATTCCTACGGCGCCGCCTGGGCGCTGGGCGATCCGCTGGCCGTCGCGCGCATCATCCGCGCGCTGCTGGACAACGCGCTGCGCCACGGCGCGCCGCCCGACACCGAGCTGAGCGTCACGGTGACCACCGACGGCGAGACCGCCGCGGTCGCCATTCGCGACACCGGCGGCGGCGTCCCCGAGGCCGACCGCGAGCGGATCTTCGGGCGCTTCGAGCGGGCGACGGCGCGCGGGGCGGCGGGCTTCGGCCTGGGCCTGCCGATCGCGCGCGGGCTGGCGCGGCAGCTCGGCGGGGACGTGGCGGTGACCGATGCCGCGCCCGGCGCGCGCTTCACGCTGACGCTGCCGGCCTGCGTCTCGCCGTTGGCGCCCGAGCCGCGCATGACTGCTCAGCGTTCGTGAGCCCCGCACAGCGATGCGGCGAGGGCCAGCGTGTCGGGGTCCAGCGCTCCTGCGGTCAGCCGCTCGTGGGCCGCCAGCGTGGCGACGAGCGCCCGCTCGACATCAGCCGCCGTGAGGGCGCGCACGATGTCGGCGGCGCCACCCGCGGTGGCCGGACGCCAGGCGATCTCCAACGCTGCATAGATGTCGACCAGCGCCGCGCGCAGCTCCGCTCCGCCCTCGACGATCACCATCGCGGTCACCAGCGACGCGCCCTTGATCGAGCGTTGCGCGGTCCCCGCCAGCTTGATCCCCGCGGCGTGGACCGACCACTCCCCGGCGCAGTACTCGCCCGGCAGCTCACCGGCGCGCGCGGCGATGCCAAGCCCAGCCAGCGCCTCGACGAGCAGCGCGGTCACCGTCGCAAAGCGCTCGGGGATGCCTTCGGCGATCGTCCCCACCGGCACGATCAGCTCGAGAAGGACCGAGCCCGGGTCGTAGCCGGCCGCGTGCCCGCCGCCGAGGCGCAGCAGCGGCGTGAAGCCGTGCGCGACGGCTGCCGCGCGCGCCTCCGCGTAACCGTCGCTCAACGCGTCGAGGCGACCGAAGGCCAGCGTCGGGCCCGGCCGGAAGATCCGCGCCGTTGGAGGCCGCATGCCCGCGCCGACCTGGCGCAGCAGCGCGTGCGTGATCGCCGCGTCGAGCACGGGATCGTCGGGATGGCGCTCGCGCAGCAGCTCCATCGTCAAGGCCTACACGAAGACATCGGTCAGCGCGAAGGCGTCGACGTCGACCAGCCCGTGGTCGGTCAGCTTCAGCGACGGGATCACCGGCAGCGCGAGGAAGCTCAGCGCCATGAACGGCGCGCCGAGGTGGCACCCGAGCTCGGCGGCGACCGCCTCGGCGCGCGCGAGGTCGTCGGCAACCTCGCGCGGCGGCCGGTCGGCCAGCAGCCCGGCCAGCGGCAGCGCAACGGTCGCCCGCACCTCGCCGCCGGCCGCGACGACGAGCCCTCCGCCGAGGTCGGCAGAGGCGCGCGCGGCGATCAGCGCGTCGCCGTCGTCGGCTGCGGCGACCACGATGTTGTGGGAGTCGTGGGCGACGCTCGAGGCCAGCGCGCCCGCGCGCAGGCCGAAGCCGGTCACGAAGCCCTGGCCGACGTTGCCGGTGTGGCGATGGCGCTCGATGACGCTGAGGCGCAGCAGATCGGCGTCGGGCTCGGGGCCGGCGACGCCGGGGGCGGTGGGGGCGGGTTTCAGCGCGACGGTCTCCGAGGTCGTGATCAGCTGGTCGGCGATCAGCCCGATCGCGCGGACGCGATCGCCGTCGCGGCGCAGCTGGAGGCTGTCGCGCCAGGCGACGTCCATCGTCGGCCGCAGCCCGCCGGGCGCTACGGCGCCGCCGCCGACACGCTCGCCGTCGCGCGCCACCACCCGCCCGCCGGCGATCACCAGCGAGGGCCGCACGTCGGCGAGATCCTCAAAGAGCACCAGGTCGGCGCGGCGCCCGGGCGCAATCGCCCCGCGGTCGCGCAGCCCGTAGTGCTCGGCGGGGTTGAGCGTCGCGAGCGTGATGGCGAGCAGCGGGTCGAGCCCGGCGCCGATCGCCATCCGCACCAGCGCGTCGATCGAGCCGTCGTCGAGCAGCTCGCCGGGAACGCGGTCGTCGGTGCAGAACGCAAAACGGCGGGCGTTCTCGCGCGTGACCGCGGGCAAGACGTCCAGCAGGTTGCGCGCGTTGGTCGCCTCGCGCAAGAACACCATCATGCCGCCCGCGACCTTCTCGCGGGCTTCGCCGGCGGTCAGGCACTCGTGGTCGGAGACGACGCCCGCGGCGAGGTAGGCCTGCAGGTCGTCGCCGAGCACGCCCGGCGCGTGCCCGTCGATCGGGCGCCCGGAGAAGGCCACCAACTTGGCCAGCTCGACCGGGTCGCCGGCGAGCACGCCCGGGTAGTTCATCATCTCGGCCAGGCCCAGCACGCGTGGATGCGCGACCAAGGTCATCAGGTCGCTCGCCGCCAGCCGCGCGCCGGCGGTCTCCAGCGGCGAGGCCGGCACGCAGGCCGGGGCCATCATCAAGACCGAGAGATCGAGGCCCTCGCTCGCAGCGAGCATCCAGCGCACGCCCTCGACGCCGAGCACATTGGCGATCTCGTGGGGATCGCTCACGACCGTCGTCGTGCCGTGGGGCAGGACCGCGTCGGCGAACCGCCCGGGCGCGACCATCGAGCTCTCGATGTGGACGTGCGCGTCGATGAAGCCGGGAGCGACGTAGCGGCCGGCGGCCTCGATCGTTTCCCGCGCGCGCGCGAGGCTCACGCTCTCGCCCACCGCCACGATCCGGTCGCCGACGATCGCCACATCGGCCGGCCTCAGCTGCTGGGTCAGCACGTCGACGAGCCGCGCCCCACGGATGAGGAGATCCGCCGGCTCCAGCCCGCGGGCGACGCGCACTGCGCGGGCGAGGTGGTCGACCATGGGCGACAGTGTCGCGAACTGCGCCCCCGCACCGTTCGCCACTGAGCGCCTGCGCCACAACAGGCGGTTGTCGCGAAGGCCCTCAGCGCTCCTGCAGCACCGACAGGACGTTGCCCGCCGGGTCGGCGAACCACGCGATGTACGGGCCGCCCTCGCGCATGACGCCGCGCTCGTCCTGGGTCATGCCGTCATAGCGCAGGATCTCGACCCCGCGCTCGGTGAGCGCGTCGACCGCGGCATCGATGTCGTCGACCGGGAAGTTGAGGATCGTGTAGCCCGCCGGCACATGGTCGGGCTTGGGGTAGGCGAGCGTCGGCCGCGCGCCGCCGTCGAGGTGCAGCGTCAACAGCCCATGCTCCACCGATGTCTCGATGCCGAGGGTGTCGCCGTAGAACTTCTGTGCCGCCTCGACATCCGGCACAGCAAACCCGCTGAAGGCCTTCGTGTTCTTGAACATGACCTTGAGACGGTACGGGGCGCCCGGACTCATCGGTCGGGTGCGTACGTGGTTGGTGTTCCGCTCAGGCGTTGGTCTGGTGCGCCGCGTGGTCTGCCGGCGGCGAAGAGAGCGAGCGGAGTGGACGTTTCAGTGGGTTGGCTCGTCGTCCACCCGCGCCAGGGAGGGTGGGCCTGTTGAGCGTGACGTGATCGCGCTCAGGAGGCCCACGCCACCGCGAACGCCCGGGCAGACAGAGGTGGGCCCGTTTGCGGACGCATGGTGTCCGCAAACGGGCCCACCCGCGGAGCGAGGCGAGTCAGGCCTCCGCCCCGGCCGGCGCGGACGATGGATCCCGCCCCGAGCCACCACTCCCGCTCGCTCTCCTCGCCGCCCCGAACCACGCGCCACACCGCCCGCCCGCCGCGCGCTGAACGCCACGAACGCCCGCGCGAAAGCTAGCGGTGCCCCAAGATGTTGATGACCTTCCCATGCGGATCTCGCACGAAGAACCGCCGCACGCCCCACGGCTCATCCGTCAGCGGATGCACGATCTCATGCCCCGCCGCCAGCGCCGCCGCATGCACCCCATCGACATCATCAACTTCAAGCGAGACGTCCGGAGCGACAGGCGCGGTCGCGTCGTCGGCCATCACGCTCAGCTGTGCCGCCGGATTGCCCGGGGCCGCGTAGGTGACGATCCACCCCTGATCCATCACGAGCTCCAGACCGATCACGTCCTCATAGAACGCCCGACCCGCCCCCGGCTCCGACGCGTGGAGGTCGCACACGATGCGCTTGACGGGCATGGGCTCAGTATGTCGCCGCGCGCAGCCGCTCGTCCACGGCACGCCGGCGCTCGTCGGCGCGCACCGCGCGCTCGTCGAGCACGCGCATGCCTGGAACGTAGAGCGCGGCGAGCGTCACGATCGCGCCGAGCAGGCCGGCGCCGACCAGCGTCGCGCGGGCGCCGATCGCCACGCTGACCGGACCGGTCAGCGCGAAGGAGAGCGGGAGCAGGCCGACCGAGATCAGCCAGTCCAGCGAGGAGACGCGACCGAGCAGCGCGCTGGGCACGTGGCGCTGTTTGGTCGTCGCCCAGACGATCGTCCCGGCGGTCTCCAAGGCGTTGAAGACCGCGCTGGCGAGCATCAGCTGCCAGATCGCCGACGCCGCGCCGTAGCCGGCGACCGCAAGGGTCGCCAGCGTCCAGGCGATCATCATGAAGGTGATGCCCCGGCGCGGCAGGCCGAAGCGGCCGAGCAGCACCGCGCACAGCATCGAGGCCAGCCCGCCGGCGGCGAAGACGAGGCCGAGGTCGAACGCCGAGCCCTGCATCCCCTCCTTGACCACCCACGGCAAGAGCACCTCGACCGGGCCCATGAACAGCAGGTAGGCGATCGCGGCGCTGACGAAGGTCGCCCAGAGCCAGGAGTGGCCACGCACGAAGCGCCACCCGTCTTTGAGATCGGCCACCATCGAGCCACCCTCGGCCACCGCGTGTCTCTCGCGCGCGGGAGACATCAGCAGCACCGTCCCGGCGGCCATCAGAAACGTCGCGCAGTCCAGCACGAACACCCCGCCGGCACCAGCGACACCGACGAGCACGCCGCCCAGCGCCGGGCCGGCCAGCCGCAGCGCCAGCGGCCGCATCAGTTGGTCCAACGCGTTGGCCTGCGTCAGCCGCTCGCCATCGAGGATCTCGGGCACGAGCGCGTCGAAGGCCGGCGCGTGAAACGCCGCGCCGGTCCCGTACAGCGCAGCAAGAACGACAACATGCCAGAGCTCGAGCTGCCCGCCGATCGTCAGCCCGGCCAGCAACGCGAGCGCCACCGCCCGCAGCAGGTCGGCGCCGACCAGCAGCCAGCGCCGCTCGAAGCGGTCGCTGGCCACGCCACCGATCAGCAGGAACGTGATCGTCGGGACCGTCATCGCGATACCCACCAGTGACATCCCGGTCGGTCCGCCCGACATGGCGTACACCTGCCAGGCCAAGGCCACCAAGAACGCCCCATCGCCCAACAGCGACGCGGTCGCGCCGATCCACAACAGCCGAAAGTCGCGGTCGCGCAGCGGCGTCAGGACGCCAGAGCGACCGCCGGACGGATTTGCACCAAAGCCGTCCAGGCTCTCGTAACTATGGTGCATCGTCGCCGACGGGCAGGCCGGTGAGGAGCTCCCCGGCACGACCCTCGGCGAGGAACGCCCGCGCGGCCTCCGCGTTCATCGGGTGGGCGAAGTAAAAGCCCTGACCGAGCTCGCAGCCGAGGTCGCGCAGCGTCTTCCACTGCTCGGGCATCTCGATGCCTTCGGCGACGACCTCCAGCGACAACGTCGAGCCCAGCGCGACAACCGCGTTGGCCAGGTCGGCCGCCTGCGGCGACGCGCCCTCCTGCAAGAACGAGCGGTCCATCTTCAACACGTCGACCGGGAACTTCGAGAGGTAGCTCAGCGATGAGTACCCGGTGCCGAAGTCGTCGAGCGCGAGCTTGATGCCCAGCGCCTTGAGTTCGGCCAGCCGCTGGACGGCAAGGTCGGTGTCGGCCATCAAGACGCTCTCGGTGATCTCCAGCGTCAGCTGTGACGGCGGTAGGCCGGACTCTTCCAGCGCCTCACGCACGTCGGTGACGATGTCAGAGTGCTGTAGCTGCTTGAGCGACAGGTTGATCGCCAGCGAGACGGGCCGGTCGGTCGGCAGGCTCTCCATGAGCCGGCGGCCTTCGCGGCAACCCTCGCGCAGCACCCAGCGGCCGATCGGCACGATCAGGCCGGACTCCTCGGCCAGCGGGATGAACTGGTCGGGGCCGACCATGCCGCGCTCGGGGTGGTTCCAGCGCAGCAGCGCCTCGACGCCGCTGATCGTCCCGTCCTCGAGGCGGATGACCGGCTGGTAGAAGAGCTCGAGCTGATCGGTGGCCAGCGCGCGCTGCAGGTCGGTGCGCAGCTCCAGGCGCTGCAGCACGCCCTCGTGCATCTCGGGCTCGAAGAGGCGGTAGCCGCCCTTGCCGTCGCGCTTGGCGATGTACATCGCGGCGTCAGCGTCGCGGATCAGCTCGTCGGCGTCAGCCGCGCCGTCCTCCGGCGCGATCGCGATACCCAGGCTGCAGCGCAGCGCGAGCTCCTTGTGGGCGGCGGCCAGCGGCGCGCTGACGGCCTCCATGATGCGCTCGGCGGTGTCGGCCGCCTCCTGCACGCCCTCGATGTCCTCCAACAACACCGCGAACTCGTCGCCGCCGAAGCGCGCGGCGGTGTCGCTGGCGCGGATCGACAGCGCCAGGCGCTGCGCCATCTGGCAGAGCACGTCGTCGCCCGCGGCGTGGCCGAGCGAGTCGTTGATGATCTTGAAGTCGTCGAGGTCGATGAAGATGATCCCGATGCCCCGCGCCTCGCGGCGGCTGCGCGCGATCGCGTGACGCACGCGCTCGACGAACAGCGCGCGGTTGGGCAGGCCGGTGACCGGGTCGTGGAACGCCTGATGGGCGAGCTGGCGCTCGAAGGCCTTGCGCTCGCTGACATCGCGCGAGTTCAGGACGATGCCACCAACATGCTCGTCACGGGTCAAGTTGGTGAACAAGACCTCGAACTGCCGCGTGGTCCCGTCCTTGTGGGCCAGCGTGCACTCGAGCGTCTGCGACGCGACCGGCGCGTCGACGCCGTCGGCGATCAGGCGCAGCAGACGGCTGCCCTCGCCCTGCTCCATCAGCGCGTCGATGCGGCGGCCGACGACGTCCTCGGGCGTCCAGCCGAGCACGCGCTCGATGGCGGGGCTCTGGTAGGCGATGGTCGCGTCCGGCGCCAGCACGGTGATGAGGTCGGAGGAGTGCTTGACCAGCGAGGCGAAGCGCGCTTCGCCCTTGCGGCGCGCGAGATCCTCGGTCAGCGCGGCGCGCTCGAAGGCGAGCACAACCTGCGTGCCCAGCGCGCCGAGCACCTCGCGCACGGCGCGCTCGGCGACCGTCGGGCCACAGAGCAGCAGGACCGACGCGTCACCCTCACGGGGGTCGAGGTCGACGACCATCCGCGTGTGGCCGGTCGCGGCGACGCGGTCCATTGCGGTGAACATCGCAGCGTCGCGAAGCTCTACCTCGACGTCGCCGCCAGCCAACTCGCGGGCGGCGGTGATCGCGACGACGTCGAGCTCTTCGCGCGTCCCCGCCGCGACGAGCGCGGCGCCCGCCCGGCTGAGCGCGCGCTCGCGCTCGATCGAGCGCTCCTGGTTGCGCATCAGGCCGGCCATGCGAGCCACGACCAGCCCGAAGAGGATGATCGCCGCGCCGGTGACGACCGCCATGTCGGTGTCGCTGCGCTGGATGTCGTGGGTCAGCTCGACCGTCGGGGCGATCAGCGACGCGACGGCCAGCAGCGTGAGGCGAATGGGGGTCAGCGCCGAGCGCGCCGGGCGCCCGTGGTCGAGGATCCTCATCGACGGGTGCAACGCCGCGGCGCCCCACAGCACGTAGAAGCCGACCCAGCCGGCGTCGAGCCAGAGCTGGCCGTTGTAGGTCCCGTGCAGCGTCATCAACCCATAGGCGAAGTCCGTGACCAGCAGCAGGACGATGGCCGAGGACAGCAGGTGAAACGACGTCCCGCGCTTGCCGCCGTCCAGCGCCAGGCGCAGGGCCGCTGCCAGCAGCAGGACGTCGCCCAACGGATAGGCGACCGAGACGAGCTTGGCCGCCGTGCCCAGCGAGTGGTCGTGCAGGTAGGGCGCGATCAGCGCGATCCACGACGGGACGGCGAGGCCGATGGTGAGGATCGCGGCGTCGATGGCGCCCCGATCGGTCGAGCGTGCCGCGCGGCGCCGCACGACGAGCAGCAGTCCGACCATCAACGCCGGGTAGACCGCGACGTAAGAGCCGTCGCCCAGCGACGGGAACGGCGTGTCGTGGTGGGTCAGCTTGGGGTAGCTGTAGGTGTACAGATCGCCCAGCCAGAAGAGCAGGAAGCCGCCCGCAAACCAGTACCACGGAGCCTTGGCCTCGGGCTGGTGGAGCCGGATCGCGCACGGGATCGCGATGACCGGCGAGAGCCCCAGGCCGAACATCACGAACGTGTTGCCCTTCAACGGCGCCGTCGTCAGGTACAGCACGGTCGCCAGGACGCCGAGGGCCAGGTAGACCATCCAGGCGCGACGACGGACCAGCTCGATGCTCATGCGGCGCTCCTGATCGGGCCGGCGGGGAGTTCGCCGGTCGGCCGTAGGACGCCGCGCGCGGCGAGCTCCTGGAGCGCGACGAGCAGCATGTCGACCTCGGCGTCGGTGTTGGCGGCGGTCAGCTGCACGCGGAAGCCGACCTCGTCCTTGGGAACCAGCGGGTAGGCGGCAAGCGTCACGTAGACGCCGCGCTCGAAGAGGAAGCGACCGACCGAGTCGATCTGGCCGTGGTCGCGCAGCGGGATCTCGATGATCGGCAGGCCCGAGCGGTTGGGCGTGAAGATGTCCAGGCGCTCCAGCCCGTCAAGCGTGCGGCGCGTCAGCCGCTCCAGCTCGTCGCGCAGCGCATCGCCGCGCTTGTCGTTGACCTCGAGCCCGGCGAGCACCGTGGCCAGCGAGGCGACCGGCGACGGACCCGAGTAGAGGTACGGCGGGGCCGCGACCTTCAACAGGTCCTTGACGGCGGTCGGACAGGCGATGAACGCCAGCAGCGAGCTGTAGGACTTGGAGAAGCCGCCGACGAGGATCAGGTTGTCGTAGGACTCGTCGAAGTGGCGGACGATGCTGTTGCCACGCGACCCATAGGGGTTGGTGATGCCCTCGCCGCGCTCGCCGATGACGCCGAAGCCGTGGGCGTCGTCGACGTAGAGCAGCGCACCGTGCTTGCGACAGACCGCGGCGAACGCCGGGAGATCCGGCGGGTTGCCGGTCATCGAGTTCACGCCGTCCATGCAGACCAGGCGCGTGGGATCGCGCTCGGCGGCGAGCAGCTCGTCGAGGTGATCGGGGTCCTCGAAGCGGAAGCGCCGGACCGCGGCACCACGGGCGCGGGCGGCCTGGCAGCCGTCGTAGATCGTCTTGTGGGCGCGCGCGTCGAGGAAGATCGTCCCCGAGGCGGCCAGCAGCGGGATCACCGACAGGTGGATGTGGGTGATCGTCGGCAGGACCAGCGAGTCCTCGGAGCCGATCAGCGCGGTGAGGCGCTCCTCGATCTGCTCGTAGAGGACCGGGCTGCCGAGCAAACGCGACCAGCTCGGGTGCGTGCCCCACGCGTCGAGGTAGGCCGGAATCGCGTCGATGATCTCGCGATCCAGGTCGAAGCCCAGGTAGTTGCAGGACGCGAAGTCGGCCAGCCACTGCTCCCCTACACGGATCATCCGACCGTCGATCTCGTCGATGACCGCATCGACCATCGGGTGCGAGGCCTTCAGCTCGGCGAGGTCGCGACAACTCTCGAGCCAGTGATCCAGCCAGGGCCGACGTGAGACGGGGCCGGGAACGGACGAGACAGCAGGGGATGTCGGCGTAGGACGCATGGTCCCCCGCTCTGATCGGAACGCGAGCGGCCACTTTGAGGTTTCTCAGGAACCCTGGACGACTTTCTGCAGAATCGGTGCGCCAATCCTGGAGACCGGACCACCCGTTCAGGGGGTGGCCGGAAAACCGGGCGCATTTGCACTCCAGAGCGAGGCCCGAGGGGCCGATCAGGTGGTTTAGCCGTTCGGTCAGGGTCCGGACGCATACCTCCAGAGAGATCCCGCTCCCCTTGCCATCTTCAGCCCGCAGGCTCCTGCCGCCCTTCGCCCTCTGCATGGTGGTCGTCCTCGTGCTGCTGCCGGGCGAGGCGCGCGTGCAGTGGGGCGAGGTCGCCCTCGCCCTGTTGCTGCTGGCCGGCGCGGGGCTCGGCCTCGCCGCCGCCGCCAACGGCCGCGAGCGCCGGGGCACCACGCTGGCGAGCATGTTCGCGCTGCTGGCCGCGATCGCGCTGCTGCGCAACGGCGTCGGCGCCAACGCCGGCTTCGGGCCGCTGATCTTCCTCCCCGTCATGTGGGCCGCGCTAGAGCGCCGGCGCACCGAACTGTTGGCCGTGCTCGTCGGCATCGCGGGCGTCTACTTCCTGCCGATGCTCATCACGGGCCCGCCCCAGTACCCCTCCAGCGGCTGGCGCGGCGGCACGCTGATGCTCGTCACCTCCGCCGCCGTGGGCTTCGCGGTGATCGCGCTGGTCGAGCACCTCCGCGCCGAGCGCGACCGCTCCGCGGCGATCCTCGCCGCGATGTCGGAGGGCTTCGCCCTCACGCGCGACGGCGAGATCATCCAGGTCAACCCCGCGCTCTGCGCGATCACGGGCTTCCCCGAGGCCGACCTGCTCGGTGCGCGCGCGCCGTTCCCGTTCTGGCCCACCGAGTCACACGAGGCCAACACCGCGTTGCTGCGTAAGATCGTCGGCGCCGGCGGTGGCTCGTTCGACATCGAGCTGGTGCGCGCCGACGGCAAACGCTTCCCGGCGATGATCTCCGCCATCGCCACCGACCTCGGTGATGGCAGCCGCTGCTTCCTGAACACCGTCCGCGACATCACCGAGCTGCGTGCGCACGAGGACCGTCAGCGCCAGCACGCCGAGCAGCTCGCCACGATCACCGACGTCATCCGCGAGATCGGGCACTGCGACCCGCTCGACGCGCGGCCGACGATCTGCCGAACCGCGCTCGCCCTTGCCGAAGGCGCCCACGCGGTCAGCCTCTGGGAGATCGGTCTCGACGGCGGGCTCGCCACGACGGCCACGCGCCCGGAGACGACCGCGCCCTACCGCGTCGGCCTCGACCAGTCCGACCACGGCGCGCACGTCGTGATGGCGACCGGTCAGCCGCTCTTTGTGGCCGATGCACGCACCAGCCCGCACTGCGACCGCCGGATCATCGAGCTGCTCGGCGCCGCATCGGTCCTCTTTCATCCGATCTCCGATGCCCAGGGCGTGCGCGGCGCGCTGGCGATCTCCTGGCCGCAGGCGCGGACGGAGATCGCCGAGGGCGAGATCCTGCTGATCGGCGTGCTGGCCGGTGAGGCGGCGCTCGCCATGCAGCGCGCCGACCTGCTGGGCCGCCTCGACGAGCTGACGCGCACCGACGAGCTGACCGGCCTACCCAACCGTCGCGCTTGGGACGAGCTGCTGGTCCACGAGTTGGCCGTCGCCGAGCGCCATGACAAGCCCCTGTCGGTCGCCATGCTCGACCTCGACTTCTTCAAGCGCTACAACGACAAGCACGGCCACCTTGCCGGCGACCGGCTGCTGCGCGCGGCCGCGGCGGCGTGGCAAGCGACGCTGCGCGCCACCGATGTGCTCGCGCGCTGGGGCGGCGAGGAGTTCGCGCTGCTGCTGCCCGGCTGCGACGGCCAGGGAGCCGCGATCCTCATCAACCGCCTGCGCGGCATGCTGCCCGACGGCGTGACGTTCTCGGCCGGCGTCGCGACCTCCGACGGCACGACGCCGCCACGGACGCTGATCGACGCCGCCGACCAGGCGCTCTACCAGGCCAAGGCCGACGGACGCGACCGCGTCGTCGTCGGGTAACGCAGCACAGCTCATCACCGCGTCCCGCCCTGCAGACGGCGCAGCCGCGCGGCCACGTCGGCCCAACCCCGCGCCAGAGGGCGAAGGCGCCCTTCGCCCTCGCCGGCGCCGATCAGCCCGGCCGCCGCGAGCTCCGCCAAGTGGTCGGCGAGCTCCTGGGACGACACGCGAAGGACCGCCGCCAGCTCTTCCGTAGTCCGCTGGCGCTCTTCGAGCGCCACGAGGGCCCCGAGACGAAGCGGATGCGCGACCGCGTGCAGGACTTCCACGGAAACGCGCTCATCCATCGCCATTGGAGACTGCTCTGCGACGCAGTACATCCCACGTCGCAAGGAGGTCAGCGTCGCATCTTGGTCGACGAGCGGCGCGGACGGTCGCCTCCGGAGTAAATAACCCATTCGGCTGGTTTTTGCTCGGAATGGCTAGAAACTAACCTGGACGGTCTTTGCTGTCAAGTCCTGTCCGATTCTGTCCCCGTACGGTCTGCGGACCGTGCTCGAACAGGACGAGATCCGGCGGCGCATCATTGCCGCAAAGACGCTGGCTGATCACATCAGCACGTGGGCGCAGCTGGCCGAGGCCACGAAGATCGGCGAGTCGACGCTGAAGGGCCTCGGCACGCCCCGCGGCCGCGCCGACGAGAAGCACCTGCGCGTCATCGCCGCCGCCTGCGCCCTGCCCTACGCCTGGTTCACCGTTGAGGATCTCGGCCGCGCCGTCAGCCGCGAGGACGAGGATCCGGCGCTCGTCGAGCGCGTGGAAGCGCTCGAGCACACCGTCGCGGCGCTCGTGCGCCGCGACGGTCTTACGCCTCCTCCTCCGGCTCCGCGAGATGGAGGTGATCCTCCCCCAGCTCCTGGAGGCGAGCTCGGCCGTCGACTGCGAGGGCGTGCGACCAAGTCTGCAGGTCCTGGGCGACCCGACTCGGCGCCGGAGGAGGGTTCTGCGCCAAAAAGCGCCGGATAAGCACGCCAATCGTGTGCTCGGCGCGCGCCTCCCAGCTGGCAAGCGACTCGCATTCGGCCGGTCCGCCGCCCGCGGCGATGAGGTCTTGCATGGGTCAGGAGCCGTTGCGCGCGGTGGCGGCCGCGACGATGTCGCGGACCTCCGGGCGGAGCTTGGCGATCACGCGCTGCAACTGCTTGCGCGCCCGCGCATCCAGGACCGTCTGGCGCGGGTAGCCACCGTCGGGCGCCGGCACGGTCAGCGCGCCACAGAGCCCCAGCAGCTGGCCGACAGGATCGGCGAGCTGCAGCTCATCTTCGTTGCCTGAGACCAGCGCGTAGAAGTGCTCGACCGCCCCCCGGACGCGGCCCTCATCGGCCAGCTCGACGATGCCGGCCGAGACGAGCGTCCGCACGTGATAGGCCGTGGAACCCAGCGATCCGCCGGTGATCCGCGCCAGTTGGGTCGGACTGATCGGCCGCCCGTAGCTGCGCATCACATCGACGATTTGATAGCGCGCCGGGTGCGGCCGAAGCGTCTTGCGCCGCTTCTCCATCTGCTTCTTGGTGGACGACATGCGGCGGAACCGTAGCTTCGCCGTAACAACTGTGCAACTTGCGCTTCACAGTTTATTTTGCTGACCGTTGCACGACGAGGCGCGCTAGGGCGCCTCAGACGGTCAGCGTCGGCGCCCGCGCCCGACCAGCCGATCGACCACTGCGACCACCCACGTGCCGAGCGCCACGATCGCTGCTAGACCCATCAGCGTGTCCGATCGACGAGCGCGCCGACCAGCGGATCGAGCACGGCGTGGACCTCGTCGAGCGAGGCATCGGCAAGCGCCGTCAACGTGCCGCTGGAGCGGGTGAGCGTGGTGCCGAGCGCGAGGGCGACCAGCAGCTCGGCGCGCAGCTGGGGCTGCTGCACGCCGTCGTCGGCGAGCCGCTGCGCGAGCGGCCCGATGACGCGGCGGGCCATCAGCGCGCCGACCTGGTCGCGCAGCGCCGGGCTCAACGACGGGCTGACCATCGCCCGGCAGATCGGGTTGTTGGAGCCGTTCTCGTCGGACTTGCCGAGGAACTTGGCGAAGACGGCGAAGGGGTCGGTCGGCAGCGGCGGCCGCTCGGTCTCCTCCAGCGCCGCGAGGTAGAGCCCTTCCTTGCCGCCGAAGTAGCGCGCGATGAGCGCGGCATCGACGCCGGCACGTTCGCCGATGTCACGGACGGTCGCGCCTTCGTAGCCACGCTCGTCGAAGAGCGCGGCGGCGGCCTCCAGCAGCGCGCGGCGGCTGGCCTGCGCGTCGTTGCGACGGCGCAATACGCCCGGCGCGCCGTCGGTTTCTGGCGTCGCGAGCGCGCTGCTAGGGTTGTCAGCACCTGATGACATCGACTGCTGACTCTACCACCTCCCCTGCTCCTCACCGCCAGCATTACGGCCTGACCTTCGCCGTCCTCGCGCTGGCGGGCGCCACCTACGCAGTGCTCCAGTCGCTCGTCGCCCCGGCGATCCCCGAGATCCAGCGCGAGTTCCACACCAGCACGACGTCGGCCGCGTGGGTGCTGACGGCCTACCTGCTCAGCGCCTCGATCTTCACGCCCATCCTCGGGCGCCTCGGTGACATGTTCGGCAAGGAGCGCATGCTCGTCGCCGTGCTGGTCGTGCTCGCGTTCGGCACGCTGCTGGCCGCCCTCTCGACCACCATCACCGTGTTGATCGCCGGCCGCGTCATTCAGGGCGCCGGTGGCGCGATCTTCCCGCTCGCCTTCGGGATCATCCGCGACGAGTTTCCGCGTGAGCGCGTCCCCCACGGCATCGCGCTGATCTCGGCGATCCTCGGCATCGGCGGCGGCCTGGGCATCGTCCTGGCCGGGCCGATCATCGACGCGCTCTCGATCCACTGGCTCTTCTGGATCCCGCTGATCCTCGTCGTGATCGCGACGATCATGACCGTCCTGTTCGTGCCCGAGTCGCCGATCAAGACGCCTGGGAAGATCAACTGGAGCGGCGCCGCGTTGCTGTCGGCGTGGTTGGTCGCCCTGCTCGTCGGCATCAGCGAAGGCTCATCCTGGGGCTGGACCGACCCGCGCACGCTCGGGCTGTTCGTCGCCGCCGCGATCCTGCTCGGCGCGTGGATCGCCAACGAGCAGCGCGCCGTCGAGCCGCTGGTCGACATGGCCATGATGCGCATCCGCGGCGTCTGGACCGTCAACGCCGCCGCGTTCCTGGTCGGCGCCGGGATGTACAGCTCGTTCGTGCTGCTGCCGGCGTTCACCGAGACCGCCCCCTCGGCCGGCTACGGCTTCGGCGCGAGCGTCACGCAGGCCGGGCTGTTCCTGTTGCCCTCGACCATGATGATGCTCGTGATCAGCCCGATCGCCGGGCGGCTGTCAGCGCGGGTCGGCTCACGCGTCCCGCTGATCGGCGGCTCGATCGCGACCTGCCTGGCCTTCGTCCTGCTCGCCATCGCCCACGACCAGAAATGGGAGATCTACGTCGCCTCCGGCATCCTCGGGATCGGCATCGGCCTCGCCTTCGCGTCGCTGGCCAACCTCATCGTCGAGGCCGTGCCCCCCGATCAGACCGGCGTCGCCACCGGTATGAACACCGTGATGCGCTCGCTCGGCGGTTCGGTCGGCAGCCAGATCGGCGCCAGCGTCATCGCCAGCACCATCGTCGGGACCGCGCTGCCGACCGAGCACGGCTTCGAGATGGCCTTCATCCTCGCCGGCGCGGCGTGCTTCCTCGGCGCGCTGGCCAGCCTCGCGGTGCCGCGGCCGTCGAGCGCGCTCCGCGTCAGCAATGAGCAAGTAGCACTAGTCGGCGAGTCGGCGCGCTAGCAAATCGGGCCGCGCCGCGCCCCTAGCTGTTGCTGGTGGCGCGGGAGCGCTCGACGAGATCGGCGAGGCGCACGAGCTTGACGCGCGGGCGGCCGTGGGGCTCGCCGGAGCTCTTCTCGTGTGCGTCGATCGCCTCCCAGCCGGCCCAGGTGACCGAGTCGGGCGCGCGCTGCGCGTAGAAGGCGGCGATCTCCTCGGTATCGGTCAAAGTCGGGGTGTTCAGCGCGTTGGCGCTGCGATCCTCGACGATGCGGGCGACCGTGTCGGCCGCATCCTTCTTGTTGGTGCCGATGACGCCGGAGGGGCCGCGCTTGATCCAGCCGACCACGTACTCGCCGCGATGCGCGTCGCCGCTCTCGGCGCAGACGCGGCCACCCGTGTTGCGGATCAGGCCACGGCGATCGTCAAACGGGACGTCGTCGACGGGCTTGCCGCGATAGCCGATCGAGCGCAGCACGAGGCCGGCCTCGATCGTCTCTTCACGGTCGGTCGGGACGGCGCGAAGGCTGCCGTCCTCACCTTTCTGAATCTCGTTGACGACGACGCGCACGCCGGTGACCGGACCGTGCTCGCCCTCGCCGAGAATCTCGACCGGCGAGCGCAGGAAGCGCAGGATCACGCGATGGCTGGCGTCCTTGGGGCCCTTCTCGGCGTAGTCGCGCAGGATCTCGACGTTCTTGCGCGACGTGATGTCGGCTTCTTCCTCCAGCCAGCGGGCGGAGTGCTCGTCGAGGTCGAGATCGGTCGCGTCAACCTCGACGCCCGCGCGCTGCAGGTCGGCCAGCTCACGCAGCTCGGGGTTGGTGAACGCCGCCTGGGCCGGGCCGCGACGGCCGAGCAAGATGACCTCCTCGACGGCCGACTGGGAGAGCACGTCGATGGCGTGGTCGGCCGTGTCGGTCGGCGTGAGCTCGTCGGGATGGAGGACGAGCATGCGGGCGACGTCGATGGCGACGTTGCCGTTGCCGATCACCACCGCGCGCTTGACGCTCAGGTCGTACTCGTGGTCGGCCGCGTCGGGGTGGCCGTTGTACCAGGCCACGAAGTGCGTGGCGGCGTGCGAGCCGGGACGGTCTTCGCCGGGCACATTGAGGCGGTTGTCGTCCGAGGTGCCCAGCGCGTAGAGGACGACGTGGTAGCGCTCCAAGAGCTCGGCGCGCGTGACGTCGCGGCCCAGCACGACGCCACCGAAGAACCGAAAGCCATCCTTCCTGGCCGTCTTCTCGTAGACCCGCGTGACGGCCTTGATCTTCGGATGGTCGGGCGCGACGCCGGCGCGCACGAGCCCGAACGGGGTCGGCAGCGCGTCCAGGACATCGACCTCGAAGCCCGCGGTGAGCAGCTGATCGGCGGCGTAGAACCCCGAGGGGCCGGCGCCGACGATCACCGCCCGGGGCGCATCGGTCGGGGTGGCGGAGTCAGGAAGATCGGTCATGAGAAGGGGATCCACGGTGAGGGGGCGCGGATCCCCGACTCTAGCGATCGGATATGGACGGAAGCTGTGTGAGGGCTAGGCCTGAGGGCAGGGCGAGGCCCTGCCTATGACTTGATCGAGCGCTGGTAGGACCGCACGGCCAGCGGCGCGCAGATCACGACGATCCCGACCGCCCACAGCAGCGTGTAGGCCACGGGGTGCTGCAGCGGCCACGGGCCGCTGGCCGGGATCGCGCCGCCCGGGTTCTCGAAGAGGTGGCGTAGCGCGTTGGCCAGCGACGACGTCGGGTTCCACTCGGCAACGGTCTTGAGCACGCCCGGCAGCGTGCTCGTCGGCACGAAGGTCGATGCGATGAACGTCACCGGGAAGATCACGACGAAGGCCACGCCCTGCACACCCTCGGGCGTCGGCACGATGCTGCCCAGCAGCACGCCGACCCAGATCATGGCGAACGAGAACACCAACATCAGGCCATAGGCGCCGAGGACGTCGAGGATCCCGGAGTGGATCCGCCAGCCGACGACGAAGCCGGTGATCGTCATGAACCCGATCGGCAAGAACGCGCGAATGAGGTTGGCCACGGCGTGGCCGGCGAGCACGCTCGAGCGCGGGATCGGCAGCGAGTGGAAGCGGTCGATCGCCCCGTTGTTGCGGTCGTTGGAGAGCGCGAGCGCGACGCCGAAGCAGCCGAAGACGATCGTCTGGGCGAAGATCCCGCCCATCAGGAACTCCTTGTAGCTGCCGCCGCCCGGCACGCTGATCGCGCCGCCGAAGACGAACGCGAACAACAACACGAACATGACCGGCTGGATCGTCGCGTCTGACAGCGCCTCTGGCTGGCGGCGCATGTGGAGCAGGCCGCGCCGCGCGATCACCCACGTGTCGGAGAGGAAGGTGGCGCGGGCGCTCGCGGGCCGCTGGGAGTATCGGTCCCCGCCAGCCCCGGCGTCAACGGTTTGGGTGCTCATCGCTGCTCCTCGGAGATCGTCGAAACGGGGACGGCGGATGCGTCATCCGCCTCAGGGGGTGCGCCGGTCAGCGTGAGGAACACGTCGTCGAGCGTCGGCTGGGCCAGCCCGAGGTCTTCCACGGCGATCTCGGCGTCGTTGAGTGCTTCGGCCAGCGCGGCGATGGCGGCGACGCCGCCTTCGGCGGGCGCCACAACCGAGCGGGCGCCGATGTCGACGGCCGGCTGGTGGCCGGCGACCCGACCGACGATCGTGGTGACGGCGTCGAGGTCGGAGCGGTCGGCCACGACGACGCGCAGCTGGTCGCCGCCGACCTGACGCTTGAGGCTGCGCGCGTCACCGCGAGCGATCACGCGGCCGTGGTCGACGACGACGATGTCGTCGGCGAGGCGATCGGCCTCCTCCAGGTACTGCGTGGTCAGCAGGATCGTGGCGCCGCCGGCGACCAGGTCGTCGAGCACGTCCCACAGGTCGTTGCGCGCACGCGGGTCCAGACCCGTGGTGGGCTCGTCGAGGAACAGCACCTCGGGCTCGGCGACGAGCGTCGCCGCGAGGTCCAGGCGCCGGCGCATACCGCCCGAATACTCCTTGGCGAGCTTGTCGGAGGCGTCTGAGAGCGCGAACTGCTCCAGGAGGACGGTGGCCCGCGCGAGCGCACGCTTGCGCCCGAGATGGTGCAGCTCGCCGATCATCGTCAGGTTCTCGTGGCCGGTCAACAGACCGTCGACCGTCGCGTCCTGGGCGGCCAGGCCCATGCTGCGGCGTACTGAGACCGGATCACGCAGGACGTCGTGGCCGGCGACGGTCGCCGTGCCGGCGTCGGGCGCGGTCAGCGTCGTCAGGACGCGGACCGCTGTGGTCTTGCCGGCGCCGTTGGGGCCCAGCAGGGCGCAGACCGCGCCGCGCGCGACGGCGAGGTCGACACCGTCCAGCGCGCGCTTGTCGCCGTAGATCTTGACGAGGCCGTGGGCTTCGATGGCGTTCGTGGTCACGCGGGAAGAATTGCATGCTCGACGGAATTTTTCAACGGGTGTAAAGTTCTCGTCATGGCATCTTCTTCTTCCGTGCAGGAGGCCGGCGTCCCGCCCGCCGGCCTGCGCGCGTGGAAGAAGGCGCGCACGCGCCTCACCATCTCCAACATCGCCACCGGCCTCTTCATGCGCGACGGCTTCGAGGCGGTCACGGTGGCGCAGATCGCCGCGGCGGCCGAGGTCTCGGTCAAGACGGTGTTCAACTACTTCCCCTCCAAGGAGGAGCTGTTCTTCGATCGCGTCGAGGATGTGATCGGCGCGCTGGTCGACGCGGTCGTCGAGCGTCCGGCGGGCGCGACGGTCGTCGGGGCGCTGCACGGCGTTCTAGCCGACCGGCTCGTGCCGTTTGACGACGATGGCTGGCGCCGCCTGCGCAATGCGGAGGACTACGAGCGCTTTCGCCGCTTCCTCGCGACCGAAGAGGCGTCGCCGGCGCTGCGCACGCGGCGCCTGGTCATCGCCGAGCTGTGGACGGCGCGCCTGGCCCAGCTCTTCGCCCACCAGCTCGGGCTTCCCAAGGGCGACCCGCGTGCCGCGACGCTGGCCGCGATGGTCATCGCGGTCATGACCCTGCGGGCGCGGACGCTGTCGGCCGCGATGGCCGAGCGGCTGAGCGCGCGGACGGTCGAGCGCCGCGTGCGCGCCGTCGTCGACGAGGCGTTCGAGCGTCTGGCCGTGGCGTTCGCCGACGTCGACCTCCCGCGTCCGGCGGCCTGACGGAGGCTTCGACGGGGTGACGCGGCACGTGACGCGGCGCCCGCCCACCTCTAGCATCGGCACATGCCGCCCTTCACCCGCGGGTTTCACGGTCGGCCACGCCGCCCGGACGTCGATCCGGCGCGTGTTCCGCCCGGGCAGTACGTCGTCGAGGACTTCCCGGTGCTGTCGGCCGGGCCGACGCCACACCCCGACCTGGCCGCGTGGTCGTTCTCGATTCAAGGTGCCGTCGATGGGGTTGTGTCCTGGACATGGGAGGAGCTCAACGCGCTTCCCCAAGAGACGTTCACGGTCGACATCCACTGCGTGACGAAGTGGACCAAGCTCGACACGGCGTGGACCGGCGTCTCGATCGACAAGCTGCTGGAGGGCGTCGCAACCGAGGCCGAGCACGTGAGCGTCTGGGCTGACGGCGGCTACACCACCAACCTGCCGCTGGAGGATCTGAGCGACGGCAAGGCGTGGGTCGTGCACACCTTTGACGGCGAGCCCTTGGAGCCCGCCCACGGCGGACCGGCGCGGCTGTTGGTGCCGCATCTGTACTTCTGGAAGAGCGCGAAGTGGGTGCGCGGCCTGACGCTGACCGTCGAGGACGAGCCCGGCTTCTGGGAGGCCGCGGGGTACAACAACTACGGCGACCCGTGGCGCGAGCAGCGCTATTGGGGCGACTGACGATGGCGGGAGGGGCGCCGGTGGCGCCGGTGGCACCACCGCGCGCGCGGCTGGTGTGGCGCATGGCGACGGTCGTCGAGCTGATCGAGGAGACGCCGCATGCCCGGACGCTGGTGCTGGACGTCCCCGAGTGGCCCGGGCATGCTGCCGGCCAGCACGTGGATATCCGGCTGACGGCCGAGGACGGCTACGTGGCCGAGCGCTCGTACTCGATCGCCTCGACGCCGGAGGATGCGCCGCGCGTCGCGCTGACCGTCGAGCGGATCGACGACGGCGAGGTCTCGCCGTATCTGGCGGGCGAGCTTGTTGTAGGAGATCAGTTCGAGGTGCGCGGGCCGGTGGGCGGGCACTTCACGTGGCGGGCGGCCGATGGCGGCCCGCTGTTGTTGGTGGCCGGTGGGTCGGGGCTGGTGCCGCTGATGGCGATGCTGCGTCATCGCCGCGCCGCGGGGAGCCGAGCTGACACGCGGCTGCTGGTCTCGACCCGTGAGCTGGAGGCGGTGCTGTACCGCGAGGAGCTGGAGCGATTGGGTACTGCGGGCGATGGGTTGAGCATCACCTACACGTTGACGCGCACGGTGCCGGAGGGGTGGGACGGGTTTGCGCGGCGGGTGGATGGCGCGATGTTGGAGGCGGTGGGGCCTGCGGCGTCGGCGACCCCGCGCGTGTTTGTGTGCGGGCCGACGCCGTTTGTCGAGGCGGTGGCGGATGCGCTGGTGGGGCTGGGGCATGAGGCGGCGTTGGTGCACACGGAGCGGTTTGGACCGACAGGAGGGTGATGACGGTGACCGACGAGGCGTTGGTGTTGGATGGGAACGCGGTCGCAGGGCTGCTGGCCGAGGTGTTCGGAGGCGCGGAGGTGACAGGAGCCGTGCGGGGCTGCGGGTCGTGCGGGCAGCGGCATGCGGTGGGAAAGCACCGGCTGTATCGGGGCGCGGGGTTGGTGCTGCGGTGCCCGGGGTGTGGGGATGTGGCGCTGGTGGTGGTTGAGCGGGGTGCGCAGCGTGACGTGCGGATGCGGGGGTCTTGGGCGCTGAGCGTGCCGGTCGCGTCGGCGTAGCTCGGCGCGTGGTCGTCCGTCCGCGGTGGTGGTTTGCGTGGCGCACCCGTGGCGCTCCGCGCGTTTGCTCTGGTGGGTGCGCGGCGGGGTTTGGGGCACCGAGGGCAGTGAGCAGTGGCTGGGGCCTCGGGGCGCGGGCTTGTCGTCCGTTGGCGCCTGGGCGCGGGCGGCTCGTGGCCCTGGGTGAGGTCCGGGGCGTTTCGGACCCCATATAGGGACACCCGGCGACACGGACCGATCCTTCAGGCCTGAATCGCCGGCCCGGGGCGTTTCGTGGTGACCCATTCACCACCAGGCGACCCGGACCGAGGCTTCGGGCCCGAAGCGTGGGTCCGGGGCGTTTTCGACGTCCGCATGACGCTCAAAACGACCCGGATCGATTCGGGTCGGCCAACCGACGACCCGGACCCGCCGGAACGCCGCGAATCGCACGCCAGTCCCGCGAACCCTCACGCGGAAGACCGACAACCCCGCGAGCCACCACGACTTCCTTCCCCTTGGTGCCCCAAACCCCGCCGCGCACCCCAACCACAGTGCGCGCGGAGCGCCACGGCTGCGCCCCGCAAACAACCAAAGCGGACGACCCACCAAACGCCCCAGACCAACTACCCCAACATCGGCGACCGCGGGATCCGCGTCTCCCCCGTGATCTGCGGGATCCGCATCGCCAAGTCGTCAACGAAGCACCAACACCACTCCTCGCCCGGCTCCAGCGACCGGATCAGCGGATGGTCATCGGCCGCCGCGTGCGCCGACGCGTGCTTGCCCGGCGAGTCGTCGCAGCAGCCCACGTGGCCGCACGCCAGGCAGATGCGCAGGTGCAGCCAGACGCCACCGGACGCCAGACAATCCTCGCAGCCCGCCACCTCCTCCGGTAGCTCGGTGATCTCGATGGTGTCCAGGTGCGTGCAGCTGGTCGCGCTCATGTTGAGGAGTCCTCCGTGGTCGTGGGCGGAGCCGCCAGCTCCGATCCGTCGGGAATCGGCAGCCAGACGTGGAAGCTCGTGCCGTCAGGGCCGGTGTCGAAGCCGAGGCTGCCGTCGTGGCGGTCTTCGACGATGCGGCGCACGGTGTCCAGACCGAGGCCGGTGCCGGAGCCGACCTCTTTGGTGGTGAAGAACGGCTCCAGCACGCGTCGGCGCGCCTCCTCCGGGATGCCGGGGCCGTCGTCGGCGATGTCGACGCGCACGCACGGGCCGTCGCGCGAGGTGGTGATCGTGATCGTGCCGGTCTCTCCCAGCGCATCGACAGCGTTGTCGATGAGGTTGGTCCAGACCTGGTTGAGCTCCGAGCCGCGCACCGCCAGACGCGGCAGGGTCGGGTCATAGTCCTTGCGAACGTCGATCTTGGTGTGCTTGAGCTTGTGGCCGAGGACCTTGATGGTGGCGTCGATGCCCTCGCGCAGGTCGACCTGGACCAAGTCACCACGATCCATGTAGGAGTAGGTCTTGATCGCCCCAACCAGATCGCTCATCCGGCTCGCGGACTCCTGCAGCTCGGTCGCCAGCCCGCGGGCCGAGAGCGTCGCGACGACCCAGGCCAGCGCGTTGGAGACGGCCGGGCCCGCGCGCTCGGCGACCTCGCTGAGCCAGGCCTCGTCGACGCCGGCCGCGGCGAGCACCTCGGCCAGGCGCCAGGGCTCATCGATGCCGAGATCCTCCAACCGCTCCAACATGTCGTCCTCGGCGTCGGCGGCGTCGACGCTGCTCAGCGCCGCGGCCGAGTCCGAGCGCCGCAGCGCCTCCTGCTGCAGCTCGACGAGACGCTCGGCGTCGGCGCGCTCGATGCCACCCTCCACGAACGCGCCGATCGCGCCGGTGACGATGTCCAGCGCATCCACGAGCTGCGACGACGCGCGCTTCACCGCGGCCACCGGGTTGTTGAGCTCGTGCGCGAGGCCGGCGGCCATCGTGCCGAGTGAGGCGAGACGCTCGCGGTCGTTGTCGATCTGAGCCAGGCGCGCCGTGACCGGGCCGATGGCCTGCATGATCTTGCGGTGCACCGAGCGGTGTGCGAGCGCGAGCTCGGTGAACGTCTGAAGCGGGATGAGCCCGACGACGCAGTCGGTGTCGGTCTGCAGGCGCACGCCGACCGGCGTCTCGGTGAGCGCGGCGATCGCCTGCATCCAGGTCGGCGCGTCCATGTGGCCGATCGGCTCGAAGCGCGTCTCGTCGACCATCTTGTAGGTCCGCAGGCGGCCCTCGAGCAGGAGCAGCAGCCCGCGGGGCGAGGCGTCCTGCTCGGCGATGATCTTCCCGGCGGGAACGTTGAACGCCTGGGCGGCGGCGCGCCACTGCTCGAGCTGGGCCTCGTCGAGACCGTCGAACAGGTCGACGCGACGCAGCTCGTCGAGCGAGACGGGGATCGTCGGGGTCATGCGGCCGACCGCTTGACGATGGACTCTTCCGCTGTCCGGTACTGGGTCGTCATGCGGCCGCCAGATACTCGTGGATCAACGACACCGCCATCGACCCTTCGCCGACCGCGCTGGCCACGCGCTTGATCGAGCGGGCGCGGACGTCGCCGGCGACGAAGACGCCAGGGACCGAGGTCTCCAGCAGATAGGGGTCCCGCTTGAGCGGCCAGCCCGCGCCGCGGACCTCGGCCCCGGCGAGGATGAAGCCGTGCTCGTCGCGCGCGACGACCGTGTCGAGCCAGGAGGTGCGCGGGGCGGCGCCGACGAAGACGAAGCAGGCGTCGGTGTCCTCGAGGGTCTCCGCGCCATCGGCGCCGCGGATCCGCAGCGCCTTGAGGTGGCCGTCCTCGCCGGTCGCCTCCACCGCTTGGGAGCCCGTGCGCACCTCGACGTTCGGCAGCGCGGCGATCTGCTCGATCAGATAGTTGGACATGGACTTGGTCAACGACGGCGCGCGCACGAGCATCGTGACCTGCGCGGCCCAGCCGGCGAAGTGGACGGCCGCCTGGCCGGCGGAGTTGGCACCCCCGATGATCACGACGCGCTGCTGCGAGCAGGAGCGCGCCTCGCTCAACGCGGCGCCGTAGTAGATGCCTGCGCCGGTGAGCTCGTCGAAGCCCGGCGTGTCGAGCTTGCGGTAGGAGACGCCGGAGGCGATCAGCACCGTGTTGGCGCTCAGCGCGCCGCCGCCAGAGAGACGGACGAGGCGCCCGGTGCCCTCGACCTCGAGCGTCACCGCATCCTGCACGGTCAGCAGCTCGGCGCCGAGGCGCCGCGCCTGGTCGGTGGCGCGGCGCGCGAGGTCCGAGCCGGAGAGGCCGTTCGGGAAGCCGAGGTAGTTCTCGATCCGGCTGGAGGTGCCGGCCTGGCCGCCGGGCGCCTCGCGCTCGACCATCACGGTGGACAACCCCTCCGACGCGCCGTAGACCGCGGCGGCGAGACCGGCGGGGCCGCCGCCGACGATGACCAAGTCATAGTGGTCGGTTGCGGGCTGACTGGTGACGCCGAGGCGCTCGGCCAGCTCCAGCACGGTCGGGCGCTCCAGGACCGAGCCGTCCTCCATGAGCGCAACCGGCAGACCCTCCTCGCTGACCCCGGCGACGCGCAGCAGCTCGCGCGCTTCGCCGTCGCGCTCGATGTCCAGCCAGCGGCCGGGGACGCGGTTGCGCGCCAGGAAGTCGCGCAGGTCGTGGGCCGGCTTGGAGAAGCGATGGCCGATGACGCGCACGCCACCGGACTCCAGCGCCGCGCCGGACTCCCACGTGGTCAAGAGGTCCTGCACCACCGGGTAGAGCTCCTCCTCCGGCGGGTCCCAGGGCTTGAGCAGGTAGTAGTCAAGCGCGACCTCGTTGATCGCCTGGATGGCGGCGCCGGTGTCGGCGTAGGCGGTGAGCAGGACGCGCTTGGCGTCGGGTGCGAGCTTGCGCGCCTCGACGAGGTACTCGGTCCCCGAGAGGCCGGGCATGCGCTGATCGGCGATCAGCAGCGCGACCTGGTCGCCGCGCGTGATCAGCTCACGCACGACCTCCAGCGCCTCCTCCCCGGAGGCGGCACGCAGGACGCGGTAGCGCTCGCCGAACTGGCGGCGCAGGTCCCGGGCGACGGCGGCGAGGACCGCGGGTTCGTCGTCGACGGCGACGATGGCCGGTCGACGGGTGCGTTCAGGAGCGTCGGCAGACATCTGCCCCGGAGCTTCTCATCCCTGTCGAGGGTTGCGGCGGCAAGGGCGGGCGGGTGCGATCACGCGGTGGCAGACGCCGCGGCCTCGCGGCGGGCGACCTCGGCCCGCACGACCGGCGCGACCTCCGTGCCGAACAGCTCCATCGAGGCCAAGACGTCGGCGTGGGCGACCGACCCGATGCTCATCTGGCCGATGTAGCGCTGGTGGCCGAAGAGCTCGTGACCGAGCAGGATCTTCTCGGCGACCTGCTCGGGCGAGCCGGCGGCCAAGGCGCCGTCGGGCGAGCGCAGCGCCTGGTACTCGCGCTGGCCGGAAGGCGGCCAGCCGCGCTCGCGGCCGATGCGGTTCATGACCTCCAGGTAGCCATGCGCGTGCGCGCGGTCAGACGCCGCCGAGGTCGCGCCGACGAACGCATGGGTGTTGATCGCGATGCGGGCGGCGGCGGGGTCGTGGCCGACGGCGGCCCACGCCTCCCGATAGAGCTCGACCAACGGCACGAAGCGCTGCAGCTGGCCACCGATGATCGCGATCGTCAGCGGCAGGCCGAGCGTGGCGGCGCGCACGACCGACTGCGGCGAGCCGCCGACGGCGACCCACACCGGCAGCGGATCCTGCACGGGACGCGGCCAGACTCCGGCGTTGTCCAGCGCGGCGCGATGCTTGCCCGACCACGTGACGTGGGTGCTCTCGCGCAGCGCCAGGAGCAGCTCGAGGTTCTCGAGGTAGAGGTCGTCATAGTCGTCGAGGCTCTTGCCGAACAGCGGGAAGGACTCGGTGAACGAGCCGCGCCCCGCCATGATCTCCGCCCGCCCGTCGGAGATCAGATCGACCTCGGCGAACTGCTGAAAGACGCGGACCGGGTCCTCGGAGCTGAGCACGGTCACGGCGCTGGAAAGGCGGATGGTGTCCGTGATCGCCGCGATGGCGCCAAGGGCGACCGCGGGCGAGGAGATGAGGTAGTCCGGACGGTGGTGCTCGCCGACGGCGAAGACATCAAGCCCGAGCTCGTCAGCGAGCTTGGCCTCCTCGAGGAGGTCGTTCATGCGCTGCTGCGGGCTGACGCCGGCGGCGAGGTCGGCAAAGGTGGCGAGACCGAGTTCCATGGTGTGGCTTATCCTAGCAGAAGTAGTTGCGCACGCAATCATCTGTCAACGAGACGGCTCACCGGGAACAGCACCAGCGCCTGCAGCGCGGTGGTGACCAGCCGCCGCGCCGCACGCTCGAGCTGCTCGGCCTCCGTATCGAAGTGCTCGGTGTGCAGCGAGACAAACGGTGGCGGCGGTTGATG
The DNA here is from genome assembly GCF_035996765.1 of Baekduia sp. NCBI lineage: Bacteria > Bacillati > Actinomycetota > Thermoleophilia > Solirubrobacterales > Baekduiaceae > Baekduia > Baekduia sp. The sequence continues at coordinate 73,663 of NZ_DASYJG010000043.1, read as the reverse complement.
CAGGCAGGCCGAGCAACCCTCGATGACCTGCGCCGCGCCGGTCAGCAGATCCATCAGCCACTCCGGCCAGTCGGCCTCGCCAGGCCGCGCCCAGAGATGCTCACGACCTGCCCGCGCCATGGCCTGCGTCAGGCGCCACTCACGCTCGAAAGTCCGCTCCGTCACGCACGCTGAGCCCGCGCTGCCGAGCGTCAGCACGGTGGCGGCCAACGCCGCGATTGCCGCGTCGCCCCCGAAGTCCGGGCCGTCCTCGATCACCGTCGCGCACAAGCGCCCGACGGCCTTTCCGACCCGCACCGCGTCGTCGACAGGCGAGCAGTTCGGACCAGACTCCAGGCCGTCCGGCATGACCAGCACGTACCCCGCCGCAGCACGCAAGACCGCCGGGGCAAGCGGTGCGCCGTCGCCCTCGAGACCGACGCCACCAGCCTCTTCGATCCCATCGAGATCGTCGCCACCGACCAGCGGGCGCCGCTCCAGCACCGTCGTCTCGGGACCCCGCACGACCAGGCGCTGCAACTCGTCGCCGAGCACCTCGAAGCGCTCGACGCCGACGATCACCTCGCAGTGGTGCGCGCAGAGCGCTTCCAACGACGCTGGCCGCGCCGTCCGCCAGACCAGGCGCGGCGGGCCGGCCGTGGGGCCGGCCACGGCGACTGCGCCGGCAGTGCAGAGGTCGTCGGCCAGCCGCGCGACGGCGGCGGGCGGACCGTTGAGGACGAGGCGTTGCTGATGCATGCCGCCACCATCAGGCACGGCGCACGCGAGACGGCCTGACGGCGCGGAAACGGCACAGACGCTGCGCGCACCTGACACACCCCGCACCACACCCGTAGCGGGCCTCACCCGCAGCCGGTGACTAGGAAGAAGCAGTGAGGATCCCGCGCAGAACCTCGAGCGCCCGGTCGCGATGGGCGTCCAGCTCGGCGACGAGGCGGTCGGCATCCCGCGCGCGCAAGGCGTCGAGGATCCGGTCGTGTGCCTTCAACGACGCTCGCCGCTCTTCAGGCGAGTTGTAGTACATCGCGCGATAGGCCTCGGTGGAGTCCCAGAGCAGCTTGATCACCCGCAGCGCATGCGGCCGGTCGGGCGCGTCGACGATGCCGAAGTGCAGACGGCGGTTGGCCGCCAGCTCGGCGGCAACGTCGCCACGCTCGGCCGCGACCGCACACGCGCGAGCGGCCTGCTCGATCCGCGCGATCGCCGCACCGTCGAGGCCTGGCAGCGCGTGGCGCGCCGCGCGCTCCTCCAGCAAGGCGCGCAGCTCGTAGATCTCCTCGAGATCCTCCATCCGCAGCTCGGTGACGAAGTAGCCGCGCCGCGGCAGGTAGGTCAGCTGACCCTCCTGCTCGAGGACGCGCAGCGCCTCGCGCACCGGCGCAACGCTGAGGCCGACCTCGGTGGCGACGTCCTCCTGGTTGACGCGCGCGCCCGGCGCCAGCGCCCCGGAGACGATCAGCCAGCGCAGCTCGGAGACCGCGTGCTCCTGGGCGGTCCCGGGCGTCGCGGGACGCACGCTCATCGAAACGCCTGGATCCCCGTCAACGCCCCGCCGACCACGAGCGCGTGGATGTCGGCCGTGCCCTCGTAGGTGACGACCGACTCCAGGTTGTTCATGTGCCGGATGACGGGGTACTCGAGCGTGACGCCGTTGGCGCCGAGGACCTGACGGGCGTTGCGCGCGACGTCCAGCGCCATGTTGACGTTGGCCAGCTTGCCCATCGAGACATGCTCGTTGCGCAGCAGGTTGTCGTCCTTCATCCGGCCCAGGTGCAAGGCCAGCAGCGTCCCCTGGTTGACCTGCGTGGCCATCGTGGCGAGCTTGAGCTGCTGGAGCTGGGTGGCGGCGATCGGCCGGCCGAAGGCGATCCGCTCGCCGGCGTAGTCCAGCGCGGCCTCAAAACATGCGCGTGCAGCGCCGACGGCGCCGAAGACGATGCCGAAGCGCGCCTCGTTGAGGCAGGAGAGCGGACCGCGCAGCGAGCTGACCTCGGGGAGCACCGCGCTGGCTGGGAGGCGGACGTCGTCGAAGAGCAGCTCGGAGGTGATCGACGCGCGCAGCGACAGCTTCTTGTGGATGTCCTGCGTGGTGAAGCCCTTGGTGCCCTTGGGGACGAGGAAGCCCCGCACGCCATCGTCGGTCACTGCCCACACGACCGCGACATCGGCCACCGACCCATTGGTGATCCACATCTTCTGGCCGTGCAGGATCCAGTCCTCGCCATCACGGCGTGCATGGGTCCGCATGGCGCCGGGGTCAGATCCCGCGTCGGGCTCGGTCAGGCCAAAGCAGCCGATCGCCTCGCCGGCGGCCATTCGCGGCAGCCATTCCTGCTTGTGCTCTTCGCTGCCCCAGCGCCAGATGGCGTACATCGCGAGCGAGCCCTGAACCGAGACGAGCGAGCGGACGCCGCTGTCGCCGGCCTCGAGCTCCAGGCAGGCCAAGCCGTAGGCGGTGGCCGAGACGCCCGCGCAGCCATAGCCGGTGAGGTGCATGCCCAAGACCCCCAACGTGCCCAGCGCGGGCGCCAGCTCGCCGATCGGAAGCTGGCCGGCCTCAAACCAATCACCAACGTGGGGCACGATCCGGTCGGCGACGAACGCGCGGACCGTGTCGCGGATGTCGCGCTCCTGGTCGGAGAGGAGATGGTCGATCGCGAGGAAGTCCTTCGGGCGGATCTCGGGCGGAGCGGCGGTGGTGCTCATGGCGGGTCGGTCTCCTTGCGCGCAAACTTTCGAAGATCTAGGATCTTTGCAGATGGAGCCTCCCGCCGCGCTCGGCGACCTGACGATCGTCGACTTCTCCCGTGTGCTCGCGGGACCGCTGGCCACGATGGTGCTCGCCGACCTGGGGGCGACGGTGATCAAAGTCGAACGGCCCGGCATTGGGGACGACACCCGCGCCTGGGGCCCGCCCTTCGATGAGCGCGGCGAGGCGACCTACTTCCAGGCGGTCAACCGCAACAAGTCGAGTGAGGCCATCGACTTGGGGACCCCGGACGGCACGGCGCGGGCGCGCGAGCTCATCGCGCACGCCGACGTCGTGGTCGAGAACTTCCGCCCCGGCGTCATGGACCGTCTCGGTCTCGGCTGGGACACGCTGTCGGCCGAGGACCCCAAGTTGGTGTACTGCTCGATCACCGGCTTCGGCGCGGGCCCCGGCGCGGCGCTGCCCGGCTACGACCTGCTCGTCCAGGCCCTCGGAGGGCTGATGTCCATCACCGGCGAAGCGGACGGTGAGCCGCAGAAGGTCGGGGTCGCGCTGGTCGACGTCATCGCCGGGCTCTTCGCGAGCACCGGCATCCTGGCGGCGCTGCACCACCGTGCGCGCACCGGCGAGGGCCAGCGGGTCGAGGTGAACTTGTTGTCGTCCTTGCTCGCAGCACTGGTCAACCAGGGCTCGGCCTACACGCTGGCCGGCGCCGTCGGCCAGCGCATGGGCAACGCCCACCCGTCGATCGCGCCCTACGAGCTGCTGCCCACCGGCAACGGCGACCTCGTCCTGGCCGTGGGCAACGACAGGCAGTTCGCCGCGCTGTGCGAGACGCTCGGCGCGCCGGAGCTGGCACACGACGCGCGCTTTGCGACCAACGGCGCGCGGGTCGCACATCGCGACGCGCTGCGCACCGAGCTCACGACATTGCTGGCAGCGCGCGGTGCGGCGACGTGGATCGCGAAGCTATCGGCCGCCGGCGTCCCAGCGGGCCAGGTCAACGACGTCGCCGGCGCCTTCGCGCTTGCAGGCTCACTCGGGCTGGACCCGATCGTCGAGCTCCCGCGCGCCGACGGCACGATCGCACGGCTGACCCGCAACCCCATCAGGTTGAGTGCAACCCCGCCGACCTACCGCTGCGCCCCGCCGACGCTCCCGGCGCCGTGACGACCGAGAAGGCCGGCCGCGGCCAGCCTCACCCGCGGCGCGACTCCAGCGGAGTGAGGACCGCGAACATCCGGTCTGGCCCGGCGATAGCCGCCAGTCGGCGCGTCCGGCGGCCCGACAGCCGCGAGGTCGCGATCAACACGGTGCCGTAGCGATCCTGGCCGAGGATCCGGCCCAGCCATCCCTCGGCCCTGCCATGGCGGCAGACGACGCCGCATTCGGCATCACCGCTGAGCGTTCCGACCTTCTCGCGCAGCTGGGACTCGGCGCGCATGCGGGTGTCTTCGGCCCACGGCCGCGGGATCATCATCCAGCCGCTGGCGGCCACGGCCCACCAGAACGGCATCCGCGCGGAGCCGGCGATCGTCACGCGGGCACCGAGCGCCGCCGCACGCGCTTGGGCGATCGGCAGGGCCTCGGCCAGCGCCTTGTCATCCAAGGCCACCAGCAGCACGCCGCCGCCACCGCTGCGCACGCGGTCAGCATCGTGCCGTCGCTCCGGCGCCCTCAGGTTGATCACCGCGTCTCCTCCTCCTCGCTGACCAGAGACCGACCATACACCCCGATCCCGTGCCGCGCTTGGGCTTTTTGTCCAGCCGGCGCCGCGGCGATGGTGTGGGCGCCCGTACCCCGACGGTCGGTCCTCCGCCACGCCGTACACGGGTCACCACGCCGCACAGCAGGAGGACCCGATGCCAGGCTGATCGGTGCCCGCCACTCCCCTACCCGGGCCTCCCCAATGTCCCAGCTCACCTCGTTTCGACCGGCTGACCCCACGGCCGAACTCACCCGCCGCGCGACGTTCCAGCGGCCCGATCTGGCAACCGCGCTGACCGACGACGGCTGGCTCGCCGTTCGGATCGACGACGTCACGATCACCAGCGCAGGCCTGGCCTTCGCAGCCGGCGACCTCGCGCTGGCGCGCCCGGCCGTCGCCCGCCATCCCTCGGACTTCATCGCGTTCAGCGAGCGGCTCGGCAGCCTTGTCGGCCTGCGCCACGGCCAGCACTTCCGCTTCGACGACGAGGTGGCGCCGTAACCGCGACCTCACTGCACGAGGCCGCGGCGGATCGCCTCGGCGACGGCGCTGGCTCGATCCGAGACACCGAGCTTCGCGTACAGCGTGGAGAGGTGGACCTTGATCGTTGCCGGGCTCAGGTGCAGGTGCTTGCCCATCCCAGCAACCGTGAGCCCCCTGACCGCCAGCTCCAGTACGGAGCGCTCGCGTTCGGTGAGCTCCAGCGTGTGACGCTCAGCCCGCACCTGGATCTCTTCGACGATCTGGTGCTCGACGCCAGCGCCAATGCTGCGCACGCCCGAGGCGACGCGCAGCACCGCGTCCTGGATCTCGCGCATCGATGCGTCCTTGGTCACGTAGCCGTAGCCGCCGGTGGCCAGCGCGTCATAGACCGTGGCGCCGTCGCGATGTGCTGAGAGGAACAGGACGCGCGTCGGCAACTCCAACGCGACGATCCGCGCCGCGACCGCAGGCCCGTTGTAGATGGGCATCTCCACGTCGAGGACAGCCACGTCGGGACGCACACGCTCGATGATGTCGATGGCCTCGGCGCCGTCGTTTGCGGTCCCGGCCAGCGACAGCTCCGGGACGGCGTCCACCGCACGGCTGAGCGCGTCGAGGTAGACCGGATGGTCGTCGGCCACCACGACGCTGAACGTCAGCACTGGTCCTTCAAAAGATTCCATACTCACCGAATGCTGAGTATCGCCTATCGAGCAGCGCGGGCGGAAATCCGACCGACCGATTCGGCCGATCAACGCTCAATCTGCGGTCTTCCTGCTGACCAGCTCCTGGTCCCGCCGTAGCGCCATCGCCTGATCGATGGCGATGGTCAGGACCAGCACGACGAGCACGAGAATCGCCACCGTCAACGCCGCGGCATCGGCAAAGAGCAGGCCGATCGCCACGCAGGCCAGCGCGGCCGACGGCCGGCGCCAGCCGATGTGACCGCTCAGCCGCAGCCGAAAGAGCGCGTGGGCGAAGAGGTAGAGCGCCGGTCCGCCGACAACCGCCGCGACCTCGGCCGAGGAGCTCAGCGCCTCGCGCGGGTGGGCGATCACCAGCTCGTCGCCGACGGCCGAGACGACGACGCCGGCGACCAGCACGACGTGGAGGTAGGTGTAGGCATCGCGCGCCAAGGTGGTGCGGTTGGTCGTCGCGGACTCCAGCCGCTGCTCACCGATCCGTGCCACCGCGGTGAAGTACAGCCACCACAACGCGGCGGTCGTCAGGAAGGCGGCGGCAAACGCGACAGCCGTCTGACCGGTCAGCCCGATCTCCGACGTCGTCGTCCCCGTCACCACGATCGACTCACCCAGCGCGATGATGATGAACAACCCGAAGCGCTCGCTGAAGTGGCTGGTCTCGACGTCCCACGTGCTGCCGTGCAGCCGCGGACGGCCGGGGACCCAGAAGACCGTCAGCGGCGCGCCGTAGTCGATGGTCAGCGCGATCAGCCACAGCAGCGTGCGCGCCTCGCCGTCAGCCAGCGCGCCGGCGATCCAGAACACGCCCGCAAACGCGAACCACATGAGGATCCGCCCCGCCCGCTCGCGCTCGGGTTCGCCGCGGTCGGCCGCCGCGAAGGTCAAGAACGTGTGGCGTCCCAGCTGGATCGCCAGGTAGCAGCCGACGAAGAGCAGGCCGTCGTCGCCGAAGGCGTCGGGGATGGCGACGGCCATCATCAGGCTCGCCAGCATCAGCGCGATCATCAGCAGCCGGACGACCGTTGACTCGGGATCGAGCTCGTTGGTGACCCACGTCGTGTAGTTCCACGACCACCAGACGACCATGAGCAGCAGCGCCGACTGGCCCGCGCCCTCCCAGGTCAGATGCCCGAGCAAGTAATGGCTGATCTGCGTGACCGCAAAGACGAAGACCAAGTCGTAGAACAACTCAAGCGACGTGGCCCGTTGCTCCTCGGCCCCGCGGCGACGGCGGTAATGCGTCATCGCGACGCAGCCTAGAACCCCGCCGCCCAATATCCTTTGCCGCCAATGTTCTTGCACAGGGACTGCAAATGAACGCCGACGCAATCGTCGTCGGCGCCGGCCTCGCCGGGCTCGTCGCCACCGCAGAGCTCGTCGCCGCCGGCAAGCGGGTCGTGCTCGTCGACCAAGAGCCCGAGGCGTCGCTCGGCGGCCAGGCGTTCTGGTCCTTTGGCGGCATCTTCCTGGTGGACTCGCCCGAACAGCGGCGGATGGGCGTGCGCGACTCCTACGACCTGGCCTGGCAGGACTGGCAGGGCACGGCGGGCTTCGACCGCCCCGAGGATCTTTGGCCCTCGCGCTGGGCCGAGGCCTACGTGCAGTGGGCCGCCGGCGAGAAGCGCTCGTGGATGCGCGAGCGCGGCATCCGCTTCCTGCCCAACCCAGGCTGGGCCGAGCGCGGCGGCTACGGCGCGATCGGCCACGGCAACTCGGTGCCACGCTTCCACGTCACCTGGGGCACCGGCCCGGGCGTCGTCGATCCGTTCGTCGCACGCGTGCGCGAGGGCGTGGCCCAGGGGCTCGTCGAGCTACGCTTCCGCCACCGCGTCGATGCGATCTCGGTCACCAACGGGACGGTCGACGGCGTCAGCGGCGCGGTGCTCGCGCCGTCAGACGTCCAGCGCGGCCAGGCTTCCTCGCGCGACGTCGTCGGCGACTTCACGCTCAACGCGCCCGCCGTGATCGTCACCTCCGGCGGCATCGGCGGCAACCACGCGCTGGTGCGCCAGAACTGGCCCGCGCGCCTCGGCCAGGCGCCGGCCCGGATGATCTCCGGCGTCCCCGCGCACGTCGACGGCCGGATGCTCGCGATCGCCCAGGAGGCGGGCGCGCGGTCGATCAACCCCGACCGCATGTGGCACTACGTCGAGGGCATCAACAACTGGGATCCGATCTGGCCGCTGCACGGCATCCGGATCCTGCCCGGCCCGTCGTCGCTGTGGCTCGACGCGCTCGGCCGCCGCCTGCCGGTCCCGCTCTTCCCCGGCTTCGACACGCTCGGCACGCTCGAACACATCATGACGACCGGCCACGACCACACGTGGTTCGTGCTGACCCAGAAGATCATCGAGAAGGAGTTCGCGCTGTCGGGCTCCGAGCAGAACCCCGACATCACGAGCAAGTCGCTCAAGGCGGTGCTGCAGTCGCGCGTGGGCTCCGGCGCGCCCGGGCCGGTCGAGGCGTTCATGCGCCACGGCAGCGACTTCCTCGTCGAGCCGACGCTCGAGCGCCTCGTTGCCGGCATGCGCACGCTGGAGCCCGACGCCGAGCTGACCTTCGCGCAGGTCGAGCGCGAGGTGCTCGCGCGCGACCGCGAGATGGACAACAAGTACTCCAAGGACCTGCAGGTCGTCGCGCTGCGCGGCGCGCGCAAGTACCTCCCGGACCGCATCGCGCGCGTCGCCGCGCCGCACCGTCTGCTCGACCCCAAGGCCGGGCCGCTGATCGCCGTGCGCCTGTCGGTGCTGACGCGCAAGTCGCTGGGCGGGTTGGAGACCGACCTCTCCTCGCGCGTGCTGGGCGACGACGGCAAGCCGGTGCCGGGGCTGTTTGCGGCCGGCGAGGTGGCCGGCTTCGGCGGCGGCGGCATGCACGGCTACCGCTCGCTGGAAGGGACGTTCCTCGGCGGCTGCCTGTTCAGCGGGCGCGCGGCGGGGCGGGCGGCCGCGCAGGGCTGAGAGGATCTGCGGTCCATGCCCAACGTCGCCACCACCGTCAGCGTCCGGGTCGACGCCGCACGCGAGCCGCTCTTTGACTGGTTCATCCCGATCGAGCTTCCCCGGATCCTGACCGGCTGGGGCCCGGTGCCCGCGGTCGTCGCCACCCGCGACCAGTCGGGCCCGTGGGACACGCCGGGCTCGCAGCGCACCGTGCAGCTCGCCGACGGCTCGACCGCCCATGAGCGCGTCACGGCCTGTGCGCGGCCGGCGGTCTTCGCTTACACCGTCAACGGCTTCTCGGGCCCGGTCCGCCACGTCGCCGTCGAGGGCCGCGGCCAGTGGTGGTTCGAGGCCGCCGGCGCCGGCGCTACCGACGTGCGCTGGACCTACACCTTCCAGGCGCGCTCGCGCGCGGCGGCGCTCCTGCTGACGCCCGTCGTCAAGATCGCCTGGCGCGGTTTCATGCGCCGCGCGCTGGACCGGCTGGCCGTGCTGGCGCGCGACGAGGTCGGCTGACCGCGATGACGACGGCGCCGGCGAGCACGAACGCCACAGCGACCGCAGCGCCGCCGATCAGCCAGTCGCCGAGCGGCTCGGTCAGCACGTCGTAGACCGCCCGTCGCAGCGGGCCGAAGATCGCGTCTCGCGCCAGCGCGTCGGCGGCGACCACCAAGAGCGTCGAGACGCCGAGGCAGAGCCCGGCCCGGACGAGGCCCCCGCCGATCCGCGGCGCGGTCAGCACGACGCCGAGCAGCGCGAGGACCGCGAGCGGAATCGCGATGCCGCGGACGATCCGCACGATGTTGGTGGCATCGTGCGCGCGCCGCACCTCGGCGCGATCGAGCAGGACGACCGGCGCCGGGTCGGCGATCGCGTTAGCCACCGGCGCCAAGCCCGCAGCGGCGACCCGCGCGCGCAGGATCGCGGCGACCGGCGCGAGGTCGAGCTCCAGGGGCGTCCGGACGTCGCCGGTCAGCCGGACGGCCAGCCGCGCATGCGCTGAACGCTGGATCGCCAGCCAGCTGCGCTGGTAGGCCTTCGTGCGCACCAGCGCCTCGGCGCTCGGCCGCAGCCGCGCCGGCGCGCGGGTCCTGGCGAGCAGCTCATCGACGACCGCAGCCTGCACGGTCGCATCGGTGGCCAGCGGCCGTGCGGTCTCGCTGAAGCGCGCCGTGTCTGTCGCCTGACCGTAGACCCACCATGCCGACAGCGCCGCAGCCGGCGTGATGCAGGCCAGCACGAGGCAGACGACCGCCAGCATCCGGCGCACTACGTCGACAGCCGTCCGCAAGTGGGCGCTGTCCTCAGGCTCCCGCGGGGCGCGCCCGATCCAGTTGTCATGGGTCGTTTGTAGCGGACGGCCGCCGTCACCCGTACCGTCGGAGAGCCCCCCACCACCATGCGCCTGTCCACGATCCGTCCCCGCCGTTGGGCCCCCGCCGCGACGCTCGCGCTGCTGCTGATCGTCGTCGGATCCGGCACCGCCGTGGCAAACACCAGCCACGAGGGCTGGCCGAAGATCGACGGCGTCCTGCTGATGAACAAGCAGGACCAGAGCCGTCCGCTGGACGCGCGGCCAGGCCACGACCTCTTCGGCGGCACCGACCGCTCTTACTCGTGCGACGGTCTGCACAAGAACCGCTCGTGTGCTCACAGCTCCGGCGTCGTCGCTCGGCGTGGCCACAACGAGCTGCTCGGCGGCCACGGCAACGACACCATCTTCGCCGGCCCGCAGGGCGACGTGATCTGGGGCGACTACAAGCCCTCCGGTCAGCCGTCCACCCAGTTCGACCGGCTCTACGGCGGCAACAGCCGCGACTTCATCTTCGCCAGCCACGGCACCAACGTCATCAGCGCCGGCGGTGGCGACGACTGGATCAAGGCTCACTTCGGCCGCGGGACCATCAACTGCGGCGGCGGCCGGGATGTCCTCTACATCAGCCGCCGCGCCCAGAAGCGCTACAAGATCATCAACTGCGAGACGATCTCGCACAAGACGCTGGGCTACTGACGCGCCCGCCCATCCGGCTGTCAGGATGGGGCGATGTCGCGACGTCGCCCCTCCGACCAGCGCGCGTGGCTGGAGGGCGACCCGCCGCTGACCGCGGTCCGCGAGCGGTTCCCGCGCGAGTGGGAGCAGGTCCAGCGTGAGCTCGCCGCAGTCGTGGAGCGCGACGACGTGGAAGCGATCAAGGCCTATGCCTCGAGCGTGGCGCGGCCGCCGCGGGTGCCCGACGAACAGGCGCTCGTCTCCGCGCTGGCGCGCCAGCGGCTGGCCGCCGGCGCGCTCAAGCAGATGGGCGTCGCGGCCGCCACCGGCGTAAGCGCCGGCACGCTGCGCTTCGGGCTCGTCTCGGGATTTCTCGCCCAGCGGCTGCTCTTTGACGGCGGCGGCCTGGAGCGCAAGCCCGTCTCGCTGCGCTGGTTTCGGCCCGTCTGGCCGCTCGTGCGCCAGAAGCGCTACCTGATGCCGCTGGTCGAGCCGCGCGGGATCTACTGCTTTTACTCCAGCGCCCTGATCGCACGGCTGGTCGCGCTGATCGATGGTCGCCCGTGCGTGGAGATCGCCGCCGGGGACGGCACGCTGGCGGACTTCCTGCGCGACGCCGGCGCCGACGTCCTCGCCACCGACGACCACAGCTGGCAGCAGACGCGCCGAGCCGCTGCCGACGTCGTCGACCAGGACGCACGCACCGCGCTGCGCGAGCGCGCACCCGAGGTCGTCCTCTGCTCCTGGCCGCCGGCCGGCAACGACTTCGAGCGCTGGGTCTTCAAGACACCGAGCGTCAAGACCTACATCGTGATCTCCAGCGCCGACGAATCCGCCGCCGGCAACTGGAACGACTACCGGCAGCAGACGGCCTTTGACCTCGTCGCCGATCCTGGGCTCGGCCGCCTGGTCCTGCCGCCCGAGATCGGGTCGGCCGTGTACCTCTTCACCCGACGGTGATCCGTTCGGCGGCCGCCAGCGCAGGGACGGGCATGAAGAGCTCCCGCCTTTCCCTCGCCGCCGGCACGCTCGTGGCCTGCGCCTCGGTCGCCTCGCTGACGCCGGCGCTGGCCGCCGCGCCGCCGCGCGCCCACGCGGCAAGCACGACCACCGTCACGCTCAAGGACATCTCCTTCAAGAAGGCCACCGTCAAGATCGCCAAGGGCGGATCGGTCAGGTGGGTCTGGAAGGACGGCGACACGCCGCACAACGTCACCTTCGCGACGAAGCACAGCAAGACGCAGAAGTCCGGGTCCTACACCTTGCGCTTTGCCCGGGCGGGCACGTTCAAGTACCACTGCACGATCCACCCCGGCATGGATGGCAAGATCGTCGTGCGCTAGCGGACCGTCAGGTCGGCGTGCATGCCGCCCATGTAGTGGCCCTTGACGTTGCAGATCAGGGCGTAGTGGCCCTTCTTGAGGTTCAACGTCAGGCTCTTGGTCTTGTGACCGGCCAGCTCGACCTCGCCGACGGAGCCCTTCTCGGAGGCCTCGCCGTTACTGACCGGCAGCTTCGCCGCCTTCTCGGAGGTCTTGATCACGACGAGCTCATGCTCCATCGACGCCTTGTTGGCGACGATGAACTTCACCTTGCCGTGACCGACCGACTTCGCCGAGGGGATGACCTTGAAGTCGGTGAGCTTGACCGAGACCGAGGAGCTCGCGTCGGCGGCGACGCCGGGCAGCAGGATCGCGGCCGCGACGGCAGCGGCGCCGGAGACGGCGACGCCACGGCGCAGCAGGTGAGCAGAGCGAGGGCGGATCATCGTGGTGGGGTCCTTTCGATGGGAGTGAGGCGATTGCCTCACTCCCCAGACTCCACGCTCTGCGATTCCTTCCGCGCCGATGTCAGCGCGGTCCCTGCCAACCGGCTCAGACCTGACTCGGCCCTGCGGCGACCGCCGACTCCTCCGCCGGAATCGGCGCTGCGCCCGTAAACAGATAGCCGTGCAGCGCGGCGCCAAGGACCGCACCAATGACCGGCGCGACGATGAAGAGCCAGAGCTGCCCGAGCGCCCAGCCGCCGACGAACAGCGCCGGGCCGAGGCTGCGGGCCGGGTTGACGCTGAGGTTGTCGACCGGGATGCCGACGAGGTGGATCAGCGTCAGCACGAGGCCGATCGGGATTCCCGCAAACGCGACGTTGGCGATCCGGTCGGTGGCCGACAGCACGGTGAAGACCAGGAGCGCGGTGAGCACGACCTCGACGATCAGCGCGCCGCCGAGCGGATAGCCGTCGGGCGAGTGACTGCCATAGCCGTTGGCACCGAAGCCGTTGTCTGACAGGTCATAGCCGCCGGTGCGTGACTTGATCACCACGAACAACACGAAGGCCGCGACCACCGCGCCGATCACCTGACCGATCCAGTACTCGATCGCCTCGGCCACGGTGACGCGCTTGCTGACCAGCAGCCCGACCGTCACCGCCGGGTTGATGTGACAGCCGGAGATCGGCCCGATGGCATAGGCCATGGCCAGCAGCGAGAGCCCGAACGCGAAGGCGACGCCCAGCGGGCCGATCACCTTGCCGGCGATGACCGCTGAGCCGACACCCCCGAAGACCAAGACAAACGTTCCCAGTGCTTCTGCCCCAACGATGCGCCGGTTTCTCATGACGTCCCCTCCGAAGGTTCGATCGACCTCGCCACCCTATGCCCGCCCTGCCGCATCGGCAAGTGCGCGCGTCTGGTTGGCGTAGCGGCACCGGCCGCGGCCGCTACAGCCAGCCGCGCGCGGAGGCGTGCAGGACCGCCTGGGAGCGGTCAGCAACGCCGAGCTTGCGGTAGACGTTGTGGCAATGCGTGCGCACGGTGCTCGCCGAGAGCCCGAGCTCGACGGCGATCTCCTTGTAGATCTTGCCCTCGGCCAGACCGCGCAGCACCGCTGTCTGGGCGCGTGACAGCGGCGAAGGCTCGGTGGCCCGCGGGGCCGCGTCACCCGTGCGCGACAGGTCGAACATCAGCGCGCGCAGCTGCTGCGGGGAGAGGCCGGCGGCGACCGCGCCGTGGAGCATGACCTGCGGATCGACCGGCCGGGCATGGACGTAGTGGGCGAGCATGTCGGCAAGCCGCAACACCGCAGCCGGGCCCTCGGCATCGACGGCATGGTGGCCCTCGACCATCTCGGCGATCTCCTCGGGCAGTGCCCAGCGGCGGAGCATCAGGCCGCCGACCACCGCGTGGTCGACGCCGAGCACGCGGCGCTCGGCGCGGACGCGACCGTCCGGGGTGTCGGCATCGCCGTGCACCGCGCGCGGATAACCGGGCGAGGACTGCTCGAGGACGAGCTTGCCGATGTCGTGCAGCAGCGCGCCGACCAGCAGCGTGTCGCGGTCAGGTCGGTGCAGCATGCGCGCAATCAGATCGGTGGCGCGCTGGGTGGCCATCGCGTGCAGGCGCAGATGCTCGAGCGGCTTGTCCCAGCCGGCGATGTGCTGGAAGTAGTCGACCGAGCCCATCGCGCGGACGACGTCTGCGAGCTGCTCGCGGCTGAGCTGGCGCACCGCCTCGGGAATCGTCGTGACCGGGCGCTCGGTGACGCTCAGCGCGTTGGCCGCACGGACCGTCGCAACGGTCAGCGCGAGGTCGGACTCGATGACCCCGAGCAGTTGCGCATCCTCGGTGGACGGCTCGGCCAGCAGCTGCTCGAGGCGCTCATGCGACTCTCGCAGCGCCGGCAGGCGCGCAACCCGCACCATGGCGGAGGAGAGCGCCGTAGCACGGCGGCGCCGCTCGTCGCCGGCGTTCGCGGCACAAGCGGGCGCGGGCGCCGGGGCGCCGTCACCGTCGCGGCTGAAGCGCCCCGCACGGTCGCGGTTGGTGACGGTGACGGCCAGCAGCGCGTCGACCACGGCGGGGTCGAACTGCGCACCGGCACCGTCCGCCAGCTCCTGGCGCGCATGCTCCTCATCGAGCGCGCGGCGATAGGAGCGGTTGGAGGTCATCGCATGCCACGCGTCGGCCACGGCGATGATGCGGCTGGCGATGGGGATCGCCTCACCGGCGAGCTCGTCGGGGTAGCCGCGACCGTCCCAGCGCTCGTGATGGCCGCGAACCGCCGCGGCGACCGCCGCACCGCCAGGCACGCTGGCCAGCGCCTCGGCGCCCCAGCCGGGGTGCTTGCGCATGACCTCCCACTCGGCCGGCGTCAGGCGGCCCGGCTTGTGGAGGATGACGTCGGGCACGCCGATCTTGCCGAGGTCGTGCAGGCGCGCGGCCATCTCGAGCTCGCGCAAGGCTTCCGGCGGCAACTTCAGGTGGCGGGCGATCGCCTCGCAGAGCGCCACGACCTCCTCGGCGTGGCTGCCCGTGTAGCCGTCGCGCAGGTCCAGCAGTTTGGCGAGCGCGCCGACGCCGGCCTCGAACAGGCGCTCGGCCGCCGCAGCGCGCTCGGCGCTGCGCCAGCTCAGACCGGCAAGGACGGCGAGACCGTGCACCGCGTCGTCGAGTCCAGTGCCGGCGGCTGCCGCGTCGCCACCCATGACCGCCAGCGTTCCGAGTTGCTCACCATCGCTGTCGCAGACCGCAACCTGCGCGGCGACGCCCAGGCCCGCAAGGCGCGCGGGCGCGAGCACGGTGCCGCGACGGCTCGCACCGTCGCCGGCGCCGGCGACGACCCGCAGCGCATCGGCACCCGCCTCGACGAGGATCAGCGCGCCCTCGACGCCCGGCAGCCGGCACGCCTGGTCGACGACCAGATCCACGGCCTGCTCCTGGGCCCGCCCAACGCGTTGTTGAGCCCGATCTTCCGCGATCAGCGGCCATGACACGATGCTGCCCCCTTGCTCTCGGATCGACCGATGGATCAATCGATTCTTGGCGCATTGGGGTTCCCCGCCAGCGTTCCACTAAACGGAGCACTTCCGTTCTTTCGCACCATGCCTAGGCGCCGCGCGGGCTCCAGGAACGACGAAACCCCGCCGCAGGCGGGGCTTCACAAGCCCTCCATCGGGATCGAACCGATGACCTCTTCCTTACCATGGAAGCGCTCTACCGTCTGAGCTAGGAGGGCGGCGGATTTCTGATTCTAGCCAATTGGCTCTGAAAACCGCAGCCAACTGGCTTAAGGGGAACGTGCGCCGGCGCCGCTACTCGACGAGGCCGCGGCGCATGCCTTCGGCCACCGCGGCGGCCCGGTCAGAGACGCCGAGCTTCTCGTAGACGTTCTTGAGATGGGTCTTGACCGTCTCGGGGCTGAGGTGCAGCTCCCGGCCGATCGACGGCGCGCTCTGGCCGCCGGCGGTCAGCCGCAGCACCTCGAGCTCGCGCGGGCTGAGCAACGGCCGCTGCCACACGGGCTCGGCCACGTCGACCTGCAGACGGTCGCCGCGGGCGGCGGCCGCCACGGCGTCGCAGATCGCATCGCGGTTGACCTCTTTGGAGAGGTAGGCCATCGCGCCCGCGGCGAGCCCTTCGCGCGCCTCGGGCGGCAGCACGGTCGCCGAGAGCAGCACGACCGCCGTCGGCAAGTCGTCGCGCTGCACCGCGCGCAGGACGGAGTGACCGTCGAGGCCGGGCATCTTGACGTCGAGCAGCGCGACGTCGGGCTTCAGGACCCGGATCTCCTCCAGCGCGGTCCGGCCGTCCTGCGCCTCGCCGACCACTTCGAAGTCCGGTCGCCGCCTGAGCGCGAGCACGACGCCGTCCCGGAAGACCGGATGGTCGTCCGCCACATACACCCTGACCCTCATGCCGTTGTCCATGGCCTCCCTGCCGCCCCCTTGATGCGACAAGGGGCGATTCTAATGCGACGAGTCAAGGCTCGTTCTACGCAGGTGTGGCGGAGCGTTCCGTGGCGGTGATCGTTGTGACCGGCAGGCCGAGACCGCCGATCTTTGAGGGCAGATCCAGGCGCAGCCAGCGCGAGACGCGCGCGGGCAGCGTCGAGACGATGATCTCGTCGAAGCCGTGCAGGTTGACGGCGTCCTGGACGGCGTTGAGCGGCTCAGGATCGCCGACCATACTCTCGACCTGCGCGCCCGCGGCCTGCTCGAGCAGCGGCAGCGCCAGCGCGAGGACGGCCTGGGCATCATCGTCGTCCTGGTCCTCGGCGTCGACGATCCGGTGCAGCCCGTGAGCGACGTTGGGCACCAGCAGCGTGAACGCACAGGGACCGCGAGCGGCCCGCTGGCGGACGGCCTCGAGCAGCGCCGGGGTGGCAGCCGTGCGGTGGGCGACCACGAGGACGCGGGTTGGTGTGGAGGACTCCATGGGACAGGAACTCCTTTTTGATCGCGTGTGCGCCCATGCTCGCACCGCGACGGCCCGCGCGCCAGTGGCGGCGCGCGGGACGGACCTACCGAGGCGGCTAGGCCTTGGCGATCTTCTTGAGGTCGACCACGAAGATCAGCGGCGCGTTGGCCGGGATCGTCGGGGGGGAACCGGCAGCGCCATAGGCGAGGTCGGCCGGGATGACGAGGATGCGACGGCCGCCGACCTTCATGCCCGGGACGCCCTGGTCCCAGCCCTGGATGACCTGGCCCTGGCCGAGCGTGAACTGAAACGGCGTGCGGCCCTTCTTCCAGGAGGTGTCGAACTCCTTGCCGTCGGCGAAGAGCTGGCCGACGTACTGGACGGTGACCTTGTCACCCTCCTTGGCCTCGGCGCCCTTGCCGACGACGACGTCGGAGCCCTGCAGCTCCTTCGGCGCGGCCCCGGTCGCCTTCGGCGCCGTGGGCTTGGTCTTCAGGTCGGTGCTCACCCCGGTGACGTTCTTCTGCTCGGGGAGCGGCTCGCCCGGCTGGCGGGTCTTCACGGTCGACTCGGTCGACGCGAGCGAGGCCGGCAGCGTCGTGCCCGGGTCGCCGTCGATCTTGGAGCCATCCTTGCGGAAGCCATCGTCGCTGCCGCCGCCACAACCGGCCGTGAGGCCGGCGGCGAGTGACAGAACGCTCAGGGACAGTGCGATTGAACGGGTTCTGGTCATGAGAAGGGCGGCATGCTAACCGCATTTTCTTAAGGGAAGGTGCAGGAACCGTGTACGAGGCCAGTACCGTTTGGCAGGTGCCGCCGGAGCCACGCGAGATTCAAGAGCCTCCGTTGAGTCCAGAACCGGCCGGCTTCGACCAGGATGGCGACGCAACGCGACGCACCTGGCTGGCCAGTGAGCGCACGGTTTTGGCCTGGCTGCGAACGGGTCTGACCGCGACCGCCGTGGCGCTCGCGGTCGGCAAGGTCGTGCCCGATCTGCGCAACGGGGGGACGACCTGGCCGTTCATCGTCCTCGGCGTTGGCTACGGGCTCCTCGGCGTGCTGATCGTCGCCTACGGCTTTTACCGCGGGCGTGAAGTGGACCGCGCGATCCGTGCCGGCCGCTGGCTGACGCTCGACGATCGCGCGATGTGGCTCATCGGCGGGCTGGCGATCGCCCTCGGCGTCCTTGCCGTCGTGGCGATCGTCGCAGACACCTAGGCTAGGTCGTCGATGGCGCCAGCGGCCACGGCGCAGCAACCCGCGTAAACGTGCGCGGACCGTCCCATTGGGCGTAGGCGTCCCGCGCGTTGTCGGCGTCGTGCCGGACCGACGCGCCGTGGGCCGTGGCCACCGGATCGGCGGGGTAGTTGATGACCTTGCCCTCCGTCCTTGCGCCGACCATCAAGATCGCGCACGGCTCCGCGCTGACGCCGATCGTGATGTGACGCGTGCCTGGCGGGCAGTGCAGGTAGTCCCACTGACCCAGCCGCCGCTCCTGGCCCTCGATGATCGCCAGGCACTCACCTGAGAGGACCAGGAACCCCTCCTGGTCGCTCTCGGCGTGATAGAAGCCCGGCATCTCGGCCGGCGGGAGGACGTGCACGCCGATGCCGAACTGCTCGAAGCGAGCCTCGTCGGACTCCAGCAGCGACCACGTCCCGCCTCGCTCGGTCGTCTCCCAGACGGCCTCCGCGACGTTGAGGACGAACCAGCCCTCACCCTCAACGCGCCGGCCCGTCTCGGTCTGCACCACCCGTGCCTCGCGCATGGCGCTAGCGGTAGGTGAGCCGGCGCGTGATCCGGATCTTGCTGATGATCGACGTCGCGGGCGCCGTGGCCGAGCCGGCGTAGTGGACCCGCAGCCGGTAGGTCCCGGTGCGGCGCTGGGTGAAGCGCTTGCTGAACGTCGACTTCGACGAGATCTTGGTCTTGCCGATCGACTGGTACCTGCCGCCCTTCGTGCCGCGCGCCAGCGCGAGGGAGACGGTGCCGCGGATGGTCTTGTCGCGCACGGTGCCGCGCAGCAGGTAGCTCGGGCCGCGGGCGTCCGGGAAGGTGAGGAGGTCGAGGTCGAACGGCACGATCGCGGTGATCGTCACCGGCGGGCTCCACGGCGACGTGTACTCGCCGTTCTTGGCGCGCGCGACGACGGTCCACGTGCCGGGCGTGCGCAGCGACAGGTCGATCGTGCCGGTCGTCTGGTTGACGTAGCCGGCCGTCGACGGACCGCTGATCGAGCCGTCGGCCGCCAGCACCGCGCCCTGGGCGTACTGGACGTCGTAGGTGCTGGCCCCCGGGTTCAGCCCCACCGGCAGCGACAGCGTGTTAGTGGAGAAGCTGTTGGCCGCGCGGATCAGGAACGGGCCGGGCGGCGGCGTCAGCGCCACGCTGGAGCCGATCGTGTAGACGTAGCTCTCGGTCGAGGTTGGCGTCTTGCAGGTCGTGTCGGCCTTGGCGTAGTTGGTGATCGTCACCGTGTAGTTGCCGTTGCCGCGGAAGTCGGTGATGCGCGTCCAGTTGTCGTTGAGAAAGCACGTCAGCGCCGAGGCGACCGCGACGCCGTCGGGACCGGTCACCGTCGCGCTGAAGCGGCCTTCGGTGGTCGGGAAGCCGATGCCGACGGTTGGCGACATGTTGCGGATCGCGACAGGGGCGCCCTGGACGAGCCCGACCGGGTTGCCGGCATCGCCGGTGACGGTGACCGTCGCCGCGTCAGCGGCGTTGGCGCCAGCGAGGGCGAAGAGGATGGACGTGGCTGCCACGGCAAAGCAGCGACGCGTGCGCGTGTGATGCACCTGAAAGCTCCCTGTCTGGACCGGCGTGCGAAAGACGCTGTTCCCAGACAGGACACAAACCGAACCGCGACGTTGCGAAAGACCGCGCTATCCGGGCGCGGGAAGGCTCACGAAGAGCACGCCGGCGCCCGTGGCATCCACCGCGCTGAGCGCGCGCTCGTCGGCGTCGACGACCGCGCGGAACGCGGTCAGCTCGTGCGGATGGGAGACCGCGTTGTCGATCGCCAGCAGACCGGGACGGCGCAGGATCCGCACCAGGTCGTCCCAGTAGGCCGGGTATTCGGAGCGCTCGGCGTCGAGGAAGACGACGTCGATGCTGTCTGCCGGCGTCTGGGCCAGCACCAGCGCGGCATCGGAGACGTGGAGATCTACGACCTCCGAGAGACCAGCCCGCGCGAGGTTGCGCGCAGCCTCTGCAGCCCGCGCAGGATCCATCTCGACGCTGGAGAGCCGTCCGCCGTTGGCGGCAACCGCCTCACCGAGCCAGATCGTCGAATAGCCGTTGGAGGTCCCGAGCTCAAGCACCGACCGGACCCCGTAGGTCCGCAGCAGCAGGTTCAGCAGCGCGCCCGTCTCGGGCTCCAGATTGCGCAGCCGCTGCAGACGATCCTCGTGCTCGGCATCGTGTGCGCGACCTTCGCGATGGAGGTCGCCGAGCAGCGTGAGGAGACTGGCGTCCATCGAAAATGGCGGGAGAAGGATTCGAACCTTCGAAGGCGTAGCCACCTGATTTACAGTCAGGCCCCTTTGACCGCTCGGGTATCCCGCCAAGCGGCGCCGAAGTTTAGCGACCTGCGCCGCAACCTTTCACCCTGAGGTGCGGTCTATGGGGCGATGGCCGCCATTGATGCCTCTCCGCCCGCCCTCGCACCGAGCACGCTGGCCGCGATGACCGACGAGACGCTGGTCGGTCTCATCGCCGCCGGCAGCGACGATGCCTTCGCCGCGCTGGACGCGCGGTACCGGCGGCGGCTGGTGCGCTTCGCGCACGGCTTCGTCCCTGGTGGGACGGCCGATGCCGAGGATGTCGTGCAGGACGCAATGGTCCGTGCCGTGCGCGCGTTGCGCAACGGCAGCCGGCCCGACGCGGTCGGCGGGTGGCTGCACCGCATCACGCGCAACTGCGCGCTGGACCTCACGGCATCACGGCGCCGGCACCCGGTCATCGAGCTCGTCGACTACGTCCATCCGCCGGCCGAAGACGCCCAGGCAGCGGTCGAGCGGTCGCTCGGGGTCCGCGGCCTGGTCTCCGACGTCTCCCAGTTGCCGCCCACGCAGCGCTCGGCGCTGGTCCTCCGCGAGCTCGAGGGCCGCAGCTACGCCGACATCGCCGATGAGCTGGACACCACCGTGCCCGCCGTCAAGTCGCTGCTCGTGCGCGCCCGCCAGGGGCTCAAGCGGGCCCGCGACGGCCGGCGCGTCGCCGCCTGGCTGCCACTGCCGCTGCTCGGTCGGATCGTCGAGCGCGCCTCCTCGGCCTGGGAGCCGCTGGCCGCCGGCGCTACGCCGAAGGTCGCCTGCGCGGCGGTCGTCGTCGCCGGCTCGCTGCCGATGATGTCGGGCCCACCCACCCCGGCGCAGGTCGATCAGCCGCATCCTCAGCACCACGGCCCGGCGGTCACCGCGACCGCGCCGCCGCCCAAGGCCAAGGCGACCGGCGCGCCGATCGCCGACCCCACATCGGCCACGGGCGCTCACGCTCGCGGCGGCACCGCCCACGCGCCCGCAGACCACGGCTCGACCACCGCCATCGCCACCGAGCTGAAGGCCGACTGCGCCGACGGCGCGATCGACGGCAGCTACCCGTCGGCGGCCGTCGTCGGCGCCCTGCGAGCCTCTGACGACGGTCAGGAGTACGGCGGCTGCAAGCAGGCGCTGACCCAGGCCTCGCTGCGGGTGGGCGGGGTGGGCGGGCCTTAAAAAGTGAGAGGCCGCGCTCCCCAGCGCGGCCTCTCGGGAAAGTGAGGGGTGCGCTCCCCAGCGCACCCCTCTGACCCCTCTCCTCCTCCGGGAAATTCTCTCCCGGACTACGAGGCGTCCCTGAGGCGCTGGGCCTCGGGGAGCGACTCGAGCTTTTTCAAGGTGTGGTTCTCGATCTGACGGATCCGCTCCCGCGTGACGTTGAACGCGCGACCGACCTCCTCAAGGGTACGCGGTCGGCCACCGGTCAGGCCGAAGCGCATCTCGATCACCTCGCGCTCGCGCTGCGGCAGGGCCGCCAGGGCGCGATGCACGTTCTCCTTGCGCAGGTTCTCGGCGGCCAGCTCAAACGGCGACTCGGCCGTCTGATCCTCGACGAAGTCGCCCAGCTCGGACTCCTCCTCGTCGCCGATCGGCTTCTCCAGCGAGATCGGCTGCTGGCTCATCCGCAGGATGTCGCGCACCTCGCGCGGCGTGCAGTCGAGCTCTGAGGCGATCTCCTCCGGCGAGGGCTCACGGCCGAGCGCCTGGACGAGCTGGCGCTCGACGTGCACGACCTTGTTGAGCTTCTCGACCATGTGGACCGGGATCCGGATCGTGCGGCCCTTGTCGGCGATCGCACGCGTCACGGCCTGGCGGATCCACCACGTGGCGTACGTGGAGAACTTGTAGCCGCGGCGGTAGTCGAACTTCTCGACGGCGCGGATGAGGCCCAGCGAACCCTCCTGGATCAGGTCCAGGAACGTCAGGCCACGGCCGAGGTAGCCCTTGGCGATGGAGACGACGAGGCGCAAGTTGGCCTCGACCATCGCCTGCTTGGCGGCCATGTCGCCGCGTTCGATGCGCTTGGCCAGCGACACCTCCTGCTCGGCCGTCAGCAGCGCGACGCGGCCGATCGACCGCAGGTAGAGGCGCAGCGAATCGAGGCTCGGCTCGACCGTGAGGTCGATCTCGGGCTTCTTGCGCGTCTCGGCCGGCGTCGGCGATTGCCGCTCGGCAGCGGCCGCTTCGGCGCGCCCGCTCTCCGAGGTGACCGGCTTGCCTTCTGCCGTGACGATGGCGATCCCTTGCTCATCGAGATGCGCATGGAGCTCAGACAGCTGCTCCTTGGTGATCTCGACCTCTTCGAGCGTTGTGGTGATCTGCTCGATGGTGAGAAACCCGCGCTCTTGCCCTTCGTGGATGAGCGTCTGGAGCCCGTCGAGCTCCGTGATGGGTGCCTCGTCAGCGAGTAGAACGTCGGTCTTGGTGCTCAACCCGATCCTTGTGGACGTCGTTCCCGGGCCAGGCATCCCAGTGCCAGACCCCTCTCTCTTCCCTTTGCTGCTCTTGGAACGCACCCCGAGGTGCAAGTGCGACGTGACCGCCGCAAGAGGCTGAGCCGTATTCCTCTCGTGCTGTGACGGAGGGACTCGTAGCCGACGTCGGGATTGTTAGCACACGTTAGGACGAGCAGGGAATCCCAAAAAGTGGGGTCGATAGGCTAGTTCGGGTCATGGAGCCGACATCGACCCTCGTGAACTCCCCGGACGTCCAGGCCCAGAAGCCGACCGTCCACCTCTCCCTCTCGCGCGTCGGGGTGACCAACGTCGAGAAGGTGATCCGCATTTCGCGCGACGGTCGCGAGGAGCTCTACTGGGCCAACCTGGAGTGCTTCGTCGACCTCGGTCCGGCACAGAAGGGCGCGCACATGTCGCGCTTCGAGGAGACCGTCAACGAGGTCATCGGCGAAGTCATCCTTGGATCTTCTGCTTTCCGGGCTGAAGAGCTCGCGCAGCGCATCGCCGAGCTCGTGCGCGAGCGTCAGGACGCACGGCGAGCCGAGGTGACGATCGCCGCGCGCTACCCCGAGCACAAGCCGGCGCCGGTCTCGGGCATCCAGACCCAGGAGCTCTACACCCTGTTCGGAACGGCGGTCGCGACCGCCTCGGGAACGCGCCGGCTGATCGGCGTCGCTGCCCAGGGCATGACCGCATGTCCGTGTGCACAGGAACTTGTTGCCGGAGCGGCAAGGTCGCGTCTGACGGCAGACGGCTTCGACGACGACCAGATCGAGCGCATCTTCGACCACGTCCCGGTGGCCACCCACAACCAGCGCGGCCTCGGCACGCTGCACATCGGCTGCCCCGAGGACTGCGACACCGACATCGACGCCGCGACGCTGCTGCGGATCGTCGAGGACGCGATGTCCTCGGAGATCTACGAGATGATGAAGCGCTCCGACGAGGGCGCCGTCGTCGAGAAGGCCCACCGCCGCCCCCGCTTCGTCGAGGATTGTGTTCGCGAGATGGTCAAGGGCGTCGTCGAGCGGCTGCCCAACCTCGCGCCCGGCGCGTTCGTCTCCGCCCGTCAGGAGAACCTGGAGACGATCCACCAGCACAACGTCGTCGCCGAGCGCTTCGGCCTGCTCTCCGAGCTGCAGCACGAGTTGGGCGCCGGCAGCTACTCCGAGCGCCACATGTCGATGCGCGAATGGTTGGACGCCGCCGGCGAACAGCTCGCCTAGTGGCTCGTTCGCGCGGCCTCGGGGTCCTCAGCGTCTAGGTGATGCTTGGCCGCGCGCCGCTCCTCGGCCTCGCGGAGCATCCGGCGCAGGCCGAAGAAGTAGTCGATGCCGGAGACGACCGTGACGGCAACCGCGGCGTAGACGAGCAGATCGACCCACAGCGGCGTGGGGTCGAAGGCGATCAGGAAGAAGATCGCGGCGACCTGCACCATCGTCTTGAGCTTGCCCAGGCCGGCCGCCGGGATGATCACGCCCTGGGCGGTCGCGGCCATGCGCGTCACGGTCACGGCCAGCTCACGCGTGACGATCACCATGGCGATCCAGGCCTGCAGCCGGTCTAGCGACACGAGCGCGAAGAGCGCCGCGATCACCAGCAGCTTGTCGGCGATCGGGTCCATCAGCTTGCCAAACGAGGTGATGGAGTTGCGCGAGCGGGCCAGGTAGCCGTCCAGCGCGTCGGTCGCCGACGCCGCGGCGAAGACGATCGCCGCGAGCAGGTCGTTGCCCGTCTCCCCGAGCAGCGCGACGACCAGCACCGGGACCAAGAGGATCCGGACGACCGTCAACACGTTGGGCAGATTCAGCGGGAGCACGGCGTGCGGGGCAGTATCCCCTACTCCTAGGCCTCCGCCGACGGCGGGACCGCGCGCGAGACGCCGATGCTGGCGCAGACGACGAGCGCGATCGCGACGAGGTCACGCGCGCCGAGCGCCTGGCTGAGCACGAGGAAGCCGGCGAGCGCCGCCAGCGCCGGCTCAAGGCTCATCAGCACGCCGAAGACGTTGGCGGGCATGCGCCGCAGCGCCTCGGTCTCCAGGCTGTAGGGGATCACGCTGGAGGCCAGCGCGACGAGCGCGCCCAGCGCCAGCCACTGCGGTTCCAGCAGCGTCGTGCCCGCCTGCGCGATGCCCGGCACCAGCGGCACGAGCGCCGCGACGACCATCGCGATCGCCAGGCCCTGGTTGCCGTCGTAGGCCCGCGTCGCGCGCTGGGCGATCAAGATGTAGGCCGCCCAGCACGCCGCCGCGCCGAGGACCAGCACCAGCCCGACGCCGTCGATCCCGGCACCGAACGGATTGGCCAGCAGCACGATGCCCAGCGCGGCGATGGCGGCCCACACGAGGTCCAGCCGGCGCCGCGACGTGGCGACCGCGACGCCCAGCGGCCCGGCGAACTCGATCGTCACCGCGACGCCGAGCGGGATGCGATCCAGCGCCTCGTAGAAGAGGAGGTTCATGCCACCGAGCGTCAGGCCGAAGAGCGCGACGAGCCGCAGCTCGACGGCCGGCCGCCCGCGGACGTGGGGGCGCGAGAGGACGACGAGGATGACCGCGGCGAACCCGAGTCGCAGCAGCGACACCCCGGCCGCGCCGAGGTCGTCGAACATCGTCGCGGCAAGCGCCGCGCCAAACTGGATCGAGGTGACCCCGCACAGCACGAGGCCGATCGGGGGCGCCCGATCAAGGCCGGGAAGGCCTCGGGCGGTCGCCGTCTCCACACGGGCCACCGTAGCCGCATCGCCCGACCAACGCTCGTCGTCGAGTGGTGCCTGAACTCACCACTCGACGACGACCGCCGGCCAGGCGTTGGGGGCGGGAGGCGGGACGGGATCGTCCTAGCGCGCGACCGCCACGGGAAAGGGGCGAAAGCCCGGATGGCGGCCGGAGTCGACCACCAACATGTCCACGCGGCAGGAGGCCCGCCAGCGCAGCTCACGGGCCAGCGAGCTCCATCCCGCCGGCACCACGATCAGCTCCGCGTCATGCTCGCTGGCGACCGCGCACAGCGCCGCGACCAGCCCGCACCGGCGGACATGGCCGTTGACCGTCAGGCCGGCGGCGCTGAGCGCCCCCTGGACGTCCGCCAAGACGGCGTCCACCTCTGCCCGACGACCCAGCGTCCGTGCCAGCTCCTGTGCGCGTGCGCCCGGCGGCTCCCATGCCGCCACGACATGAACGGTGCCACGACGCGCCTCGGCCACGGCACCGGCGTACCAAGCTGCTGCCTCAGCGGCGGGGGAGCCGTCGGCAGGTACGACGATGTTCGTGGTCATGATGGCGGTCTCCAGCATCAGTCATTGCGCTCCATGCACCACCGTGGCGTTCATCGGGACGGAACGGCGTTCACCCGAGCACCTGAACGACGCACCGCGTTGCGGTGTTAACCGGCCAGCGGTTGTGCCCAGAGTTGTGTCCAGAGCCGCGGTCCAATACGGTCGCGGCCCTCATGGGGATGAGCGAACGGCGGCGGGTGGCGATCCTTGGTGGCGGAGCGGGCAGCCTGGCCGCGGCCTTTGAGCTGACGGCGACACCGGAGCTGCGCGAGCGCTACGACGTCACCGTCTACCAACTGGGCTGGCGGTTGGGTGGCAAGGGCGCGAGCGGGCGGCGGGAAATCGCCGGCGCGCAGCGCATCGAGGAGCACGGCCTCCACGTCTGGTTCGGCTTCTACGAGAACGCGTTTGACGTCATGCGCCGCGTCTACGAGGAGCTGGACCGACCGGCCGACGCCCCGCTGCGCACCTGGCGCGACGCCTTCCACCCGACCGACGAGGTCGTCCTCTGCGACGACACCGAGGACGGCCGCTGGATCCCGCGGCGCTTCCACTTCCCGAGCAACGACGGCGTCCCGGGGATCGCCAGCGAGCCACCCGGCCTGCACCGGCTGATGCGCGACGCGATCCGCATGCTGCGCTTCGTCGAACCGCCTGAGCACGCGTCGCTGCACCTCAAGGCGTTGGACAGCTTCCTCGATGGCTTCCTGCTCGGTCTGGAGAAGCTGCTCGGCGGCGACGACGGCGACTCCGAGCTGGAGGACCTCTTCGAGGCCTTCCTGCGCTTCGCGGGCCCGGTGCTGCATGTCGACGGGGATCCGACCCATCGTGGCGAGCCGCTGATCTGCCGCTTCCTGCGCCTGCTCACCGACGTCGTCTGGAAGATCACCGACGGCGGCCGCTACGCGATGACCTTCGACGTCACCGCGACGGTCTTTCGCGGCATCCTGACCGACGGCCTCGACGACAACGACAAGGGCGGCTTCGCCCAGGTCAACGGCGAGGAGCTCATGGCCTGGATGGCGCGGCACGGCGCTCGCCCCGAGACGCTGGCGGAGTCGCCGATCCTGCGCGCCTTCTACCAGCTCTGCTTCGCCTACCGCGACGGGGACCGCGAGCAGCCGTGCCTGGCCGCGGGCAAGGCGCTGCAGGCGATGCTGCGCATGTGCCTGGGCTACCGCGGCGCGATCATGTGGAAGATGCAGGCGGGGATGGGCGACGCGATCTTCGCGCCGATGTACGAGGCGCTGAAGGCCCGCGGTGTGCGCTTCGAGTTCTTCTGCGAGATCACCGACGTCGGCGTCTCGGCGGACGGTCAGCTCGTCGACAGCATCAGCGTGCGCCGCCAGGCGCAGACGGTCGGCGGTGCTGAGTACCAGCCGCTTGCGCCCGATGCCGGTGGGCTGATGAGCTGGCCGGCAGCGCCCTTCTACGACCAGCTCGCCGGGGGCGCCGCGCTGAGCGACATCGCCTTCGAGGCGGGCCAGAGCGCCCCGGGCGCCACCGAGCACGTGCTGAAGGTCGGCGCGGACTTCGACGACGTGGTGCTCGGCATCTCGATCGGCTCGCTGGCGCCGATCACCCGGAACCTGGCCGCAGCCGACCCGCGCTTTGCCGCGATGCTCGGGCATGCGACGACCGTCGCCACCCAGGCGCTGCAGGTCTGGATGACCACGACGCCGGAGGCGCTCGGACCGGTCAAGGACCCCAACCCGCCCGGCATGGTCTCCGGCGCCTACGTCAAGCCGCTGGACACGCTCTGCGACATGACCCATCTCCTGCCGCGCGAGGGCTGGCCGGCGCGTGACGGCGTGCAGTCGATCGGCTACTTCTGTGGGACGATGGAGGAGCCAGAGCATGACACGCAGGCCGACGCCGACGCGCGGGCCTTCGCCGCCGGCGTCGAGCATCTGCGCGAGAAGGCGCTGGTGCTGTGGCCGGGCGCAGAAAGCGGAGGGCGAGCATCGGCATCCGGCGCCTTCGACTGGGACCTGCTCTTCGATCCGACCGACGCGGCAGGCGAGGATCGCGTCCGGGCCCAGTACTGGCGGGCCAACGTCTTCGGCAGCGAGCGCTACGTGCTCACGCCGCCGGGCTCGATCGAGTTCCGCCTGCGCCCGAGCGAGGCCGTGCCGACCAACCTCGCGCTCGCGGGCGACTGGACGCGCAACGGCATCTGCGGCGGCAGCGTCGAGGCGGCGGTGACCTCAGGCCGACTCGCCGCGCAGCATCTGAGCGGGAGCCCCGCGGTAGTCCCCGGAACCGAAGGCTGGCTGGAGAGCGACTGAATGACCGATCTACCTCCCTACGTCGAGTTCGGCGGCCTGGGCTCTGCGCCCGGCCCGCTGCAGTGCGACGACACCACGTTGTACGTCTTCGGGCTAAAGGCCGACCACGCCAAGCTCGACGCCCTCTGCACGAAGGTGTTCAAGGACCCGACCGGCGGCGCCGTCGACTACCGGCCGCTGGGCGACAACGTCATCGTCACCTTCGGCGTCGTCGGCGCGATCCGCCCCACGCTCGAGCCGTGGCACTCGATGGGCGCGGTCCGCGAGCCCCAGGTCGGCTTCTGGATCCCCGTCGCCCGCGTCAAGGAGAAGGACGACAAGTTGGTCGCCCAGGACTTCGGGATGTTCTGCGCGGCGATGATGTTGGACAACCCGATCTCGCTGCTGTCGGGCCGCGAGGACTACGGCTATCCCAAGACGATGGGCTGGTCGACGCTGCCGACCGATGCGGGGGCGGGCGGGTCGAATTCTCTGACCCTCGATGTCTTCGGCATGAACTTCAACGCCGGGGAGTCGCCGGAGCGCCGCCCGCTGATGGCGCTGACGCCGGTCGGCGACGAGCTCTCAGAGGTCGAGCTGGGGATCGGCGACATCCTGACCGTGAGCCAGCGGTTCAAGGAAGTGCTCTTCGAGCAGCCCCAGGTCGACCTCGGCCTGCACTTCGCCTACGAGTTCGGCAAGGCGCTGCACGAGCACAAGGTCAACCAGGTGTTCTTGAAGCAGATCCGCGCGACGCAGGACGGCCGGCGCGCCGACATCCAGCAGGTCGTCGTCGCGCCCGCGATCACCAAGAACATCAAGGTGACCCAGCTGCGCCACGACTACGACCTGACATTGCACCAGCTCGACAGCCACCCGCTGCACGCCGAGCTCGGGATCGTCCCCGATCAGCGCGTGACGCTCTCGCTGCGCATGCACTTCGACTTCCTCATCGAGGCGGGCGAGGTGCGCTGGAGCGCCGCAGGAACCACAGCCGGCTGAGCGGCGCCGGGAGCTACCGTTCGACGGTGACGTGCCAGGCGTCCGGTCCTCCCGGCCCCGGCTGGTAGGCGCAGAAGACGCCGGTGCGCACCGAGCGCTCGAGGTGATGGCCGAGCCGGCCGTCGTGCTCGGCGATCGCCTTGACGGCGCCGCGGATCGCGCGGGTGACGTTGACGCGGGCGCGCTCGGCGGCGCTGCTCGCTCGGCGGTCGCGGCCACCGAGACCGACGGCACGGGCCAGCTCGGCGCCGATGAAGTCCAGCTCCTCGCGCAGCTGCGACGCACGCTCGACGTCGTGGAAGCGCTCGGCCTCCTCGAGATCCTCACGGAGCTCGGCGACGCGCTCGCGGTAGGCGGCCTTGGCCTCGGGATCCAGCAGCGCGCCCGCGTCACCGCCATCGGAGACGGCGAGCTCGCCGCCGGAAGCGCCGGCGCCGCCATCGCTGCGTCCGCGCGCCGCGGCATCGACCGGGCCGTTGACGAGGTCGATCGCATGGACCTCCACGTCGGGGCGCTCCAGCAGCGTCGCGAGGTACTGCAAGCCCTTGCGATCCTTCAGGCGCACCGTCTCGGCCCCGGTCACCGTCCAGATCTCGCCCTCCAGGCGCAGGGTCGCCGTCGGTCCGCCCGACCCCGACTTCGTCGGCTGCTCCACCGACGACCCGGCACCGTTGCGCGGCGTCCGCGCGGCACGCGCGCTCGGGTTGGGCACCACCGGCATCGGCAGCGCGCTGAGCACCTTCTCGTAGCCGAGCAGGCTGGCAGCGCGACGAGCCAGCGTCGCCGAGCCCAACCGCTGCGCGGCAGCCGCGGCGCGCTCCAGCAGCGCCCGGCCGCGCTCGCGATCCTGCACGCCATCGCGGCTCAGCAGCACGCGGGCCGTCGCCAGCTCGGTCCGCGCGACCCAGATCGGTGCACGCAGCGCAGCGTTGAGGTCGGTGGCCTGGCGCAGATGCTCCTCGGCCTCGGCGTAGCGACCGATGACGCCGGCCACGGCGCCAAGATGGTGGTCGACCGAGCCCCACGCGCTGATGCCGGAGTAGACGACCTGCCCGGCCCATGGCGCGAGCAAGTCATACAACACGGCACCGGCCGCGCCGTCCTGCAGATGCGCGGCGACCTCGGCATAGATCGCCAGGCCCGGCAGCCAGGTGACGTCGGGCGGCAGCTCGGCAAACCCCGTCGAGGTCTCGTGCGCGAGCAGGCGCCGCGCCTCGTCGTCGAGATCGCCCTCGCAGCAGGCGAGCGCCAGCACCGCCCGGAAGGCCGGGATCCCCGGGTTGTCGGCAACGACCTGGGCGATCAACGGCTGCAGCTCGGCGAGGCGGCCCTGCTCGTAGCGGACGTTGGTCAGCTGGCTGGTGAAGAACGAGAGCGCGTCGGGCTGGGCGCTGAGCGTGGCGATCTGCAGCGCCTCGTGGGCGTGCTGCTCGGCCTCGGCAAGACGGCCGGCGATGATCTCGAGGTTGGCGCGGTCATAGGTCGCCAGCCAGCGCATCGTCGGCTGACCGAGGCGCTCGGCCAGCGCGGCCTCGTGCTCGACGTCGCGCTCAGCGTCGTTGAGGCGACCGGCCTCGACCAGCGCGGCCGCGCGCCAGTGCACGGCATGGAACTCGGCGACGGGATCACCGGTCCGGCGCGCCGCGGCGACGTTCTCATCGCTGTTGGCCAGGCGCTCGTCCAGCGTCTCGGGCATCCACAGCGTCACGAACCGCAGGCTCAGGACGCGGCTCAGCGCGGCGGGATCATCGAGGCGGCGAGCCAGAGCCAGTGCCTCGTCGCTGAGCTCGACACGCCGATTGCGATCAGTCGGCGAGAAGGCCAGCTCGGCGGCCAGCGTCGCCAGGAGGACCGCGCGCTCCGGGCTGTCGTCGGGGCCGACGGCGGCCAGGGCGTCCTCCAGCGCGTGCAGGCGCTCGTCGTCGACGACGCCCGAGGCGCTGACGAAGCCGCGGTTGTTGGCCAGCACCGCGCGGACCAGCCGCGGACCGTCCTGCATCCGGCGTGCCAGCGCGGCGGCCTCGAGCAAGGTGGTGCGGAACTCCGGATCGCCCGCCTGGCGCTGCGCGTCGCCGAGACCGACGAGCAGCTCGAAGCGCGTGGCGTCGTCGGCGCCGCCGAGCTGCTCGAAGAGGTCGAGTCCTTGGCGATACCAGCGCACGCCGTCGTCGGGCGCCAGCTGGGCGACCGCATGCTCGCCGGCCAGCTGCGTGTAGCGCAGCGCGCGCTCCAGATCGGCGGGCTCGGCGTTGAGCCAGTGGCGCGCGAGCTCGCTGACCCGCAAGGTCGCCACCGCCCCGGTGCCGTCGCCGCACAGCTCCTCCAGGGCCGTGGCGGCACGCCGGTGCAACCGCCCGCGGCGCGCCGGCCCGAGCGCCTCGTAGAGCGTCGTGACGATCAGCCCGTGGGCGAAGGCGTAGCGGTCGCCCGGATGGCGCGGCGCGACGACCAGCGCGGCGTCGGCCGCCGCGTCGACCGCGGCGACGATGGCGTCGGCGTCGGCCTCGAGCATCCGGCCGACCAACTCAAGGTCGAACTCCTGGCCGATGACCGACGCCGCGGCCAGTGGATCGCGCACGCGGTCGCCGAGCCGCTGCAGCCGGCGCTCTAGGACGTCGCGCACGCTGCCGGGCATCTGCGCGGCGAACAGATCGTCGCCGTGGTGGCGCAGCATCTCGGTGACGAAGAACGCGTTGCCGGAGGTCTGGCGCTGCAAGGTCCGGGCGGCGTCCATCGTCGCGCCGTCGAGCTCCTGGCCGGTCGCACCACGCGCCAGCTCGGCGACCGCCTCGGCCTCCAGCCCGGCGAGGTCGATGCGCGTGACATCGGGCTCGCGGTGCAGGTCGGCCAGCAGCTTGACCAACGGATGTTCATCGTCGAACTCGGTCGTGCGGAACGTCGCGATGACCGTCAGCCGCAACCGCGGATCGGAGGCGACGAGGTGGCGCAGGAGCAGCAGCGTCGGCGTGTCGGCCCACTGGATGTCGTCCAGAAACAGGACCACGGGGCGCTGCGCCTGCTCGGCGTTGAGCAGCCCGACGGCGGCGCTGAAGAGCAGGTAGCGCTCCGTGTCGCCGTCGGTGTGGCCGGGCGCAGGCGCGTCGGGTAGCCGGCGGCCCAGCGCGCCGACCAGGCGCCCGAGCTCGCCACCGTGCTCCTCGACGTGGCGCTCCAGGACCGCGTCGGCAGCGTGCTCGACCAGATGCGAGAGCGCCTCGACGAACGGCTGATAGGGCATCCGCAGGTCTTCATCGCAACGGCCCTGCAGGACGGTGGCGCCGCGCGCGTGCGCGGCAACGGCCAGCTCACGAGCCAGCCGCGACTTGCCGATGCCGGGCTCGCCGCCGAGCAGGATCACCTGCCGGCCGCCGCGGCCGGCGTGCGCCAGCAGCGGCTCCAGGCGCGCGAGCTCCGGCCCGCGGCCGACGAACACCTCAGGGCGCGCGACCTCCAGCCGCGCAGGCAGCGGCACAACCGGCTCGGGGAGCGGCTCCCAGCGGATCTCGGCCGCGGCCTCGGGCCCACCGAGGCGGCGCGGCGCCTCGATCTGCAGCTCCTCGCTGTCGCGCAGCTGCTCCCAGAGCTCCTCGTCGACCAGGATCTGACCGGCGCCGGCCAGCGCGCAGAGGCGGTCGTCGCGGCCCGGCTCGCCCGCGGCGGCGATGCGCAGCACGCCGGGGACCGCGGCGGTGCGGTTGTCGGCCTCGATCCGCTGCTGGAGCTCGACGGCGCAGAGTGCCGCCGCGCGCGCGTCAGTGAAGGTCACGCGCAGCGCGTCGCCGTCCTGGCGGACGTCGGTGGCGGCGTCGACCACCGACACGACGGCCTGCAGCAGCGCCAGCTGGCGCCCGCGCGCCTCCGCGCCGCCCGCGAGGGCGGCGGAGAGCTGGATCGTGGTGTGCTGCGCTTTGCGGTCTGGGTCTCCCATGCCCCCGGCTCCGTGACGGGCCGTCCGACGCCCGCATCATGACGAAGCCGGGGGGCATGGGAGAAATGCGGCGCGGAATGTCCGGAGGAGGCGTCCATCCCGGGTCCGTCCGTGAACCCCTCGCGGCGCGTCATCCCCTTCGCGCTCACGATGCCGCTTCT
Source organism: Baekduia sp. (assembly GCF_035996765.1). Taxonomy (NCBI): domain Bacteria; kingdom Bacillati; phylum Actinomycetota; class Thermoleophilia; order Solirubrobacterales; family Baekduiaceae; genus Baekduia; species Baekduia sp. The sequence goes on along the minus strand of NZ_DASYJG010000043.1, from coordinate 40,301 downwards.
GTCGTCCTACGACCTCAGGGCGTGACGCACGGCGGAACGGCGTTCACGTGCGGGGAACGGTGCCGTGACGGCGGAATGAACGGGGCGACCGCGAAGCGGTCGACGCGGAATCGAGCGTGGTCGCGGTCGTGCGTCGGGCGGATGCCAGGCGCCGCCCGACCCCGCGGGCGATCCTGGTTGGATCGTCAAGGGGTTGGGCGGTGGATGGCGCCGGCCGGCGTGCGAGCGCGGCCGCGCGAATTCCGCGTCGACCGCTACTGTGCGGGCCATGCCCCTCGTCCCGATGGTGATCGAGCGAACCGCGCGCGGCGAGCGCGAGTACGACATCTACTCGCGCCTGCTCAACGAGCGGATCATCTTCCTCGGCTCGGCCGTCGACGATCAGGTCGCCAACCTGATCGTGGCCCAACTCCTGCACCTGGAGTCCGCCGATCCCGACAAGGACATCTCGATCTACATCAACTCGCCCGGCGGCTCGATCTACGCCGGCCTGGCGATCTACGACACGATGCAGTTCATCAAGCCCGACGTGTCGACGATGTGCGTCGGGATCGCGATGTCGATGGGCTCGCTGCTGTTGATGGGCGGCGCCAAGGGCAAGCGCTACTCGCTGCCGAACTCGCGGATCCTGATCCACCAGCCGTCCAGCGGCTTCGAGGGCCAGTCCTCCGACATCGAGATCCACGCTCGCGAGATCATCAAGACCCGCGCGCGGATCGACGAGATCTACGCCCACCACACGGGCCAGCCGGTCGAGAAGGTCCACACCGACATGGAGCGCGACCGCTTCTTCAAGCCCGATGAGGCCGTCGAGTACGGGCTCATCGACCGCGTGATCCACAAGCACTGACCCGCTAGGCGATGCGGTGCTCGATCGCGCCGAGACCATCGATCTCGATGCGGATCGTGTCGCCGCTGGTGAGGAACTGCGGTGGGGTCTGGCCGGTGCCGACGCCCGATGGGGTGCCGGTGAGGATCAGGTCGCCGGGCTCCAGCGTGATCGTCTCCAACAGGAAGGCGACGATCTCCGGCACGCCGAAGATCAGGTCGGCCGTCGAGGAGTCCTGGCGCAGGTCGCCGTTGACCCAGGTCCGCAGCCGGAGCGCGTGGGGATCGTCGACTTCGTCGGCCGTCGTGATCCACGGGCCGTACGGACAGGAGTTGTCAAAGCCCTTGGCTCGCGTCCACTGCGGCTCGCGCTTCTGCAGGTCGCGCGCGCTGACGTCGTCGGCCACGGCGTAGCCGGCGACCGTGCCGCCCGGGCCCATCACGACCGCCAGCTCGCCCTCGTAGTCCAAGCGTCGGATGACCGCCGGGATCGCGAGGTCGTCGTTGGGCGGCGCGGCGCTGGAGGGCAGCTTCATGAAGATGATCGGCGCCGCGGGCAGTTCCTTGCCGGTCTCCTTCGCATGCGCCGCGTAGTTGAGGCCGACGCCAAAGATCGCGCGCGGCCGCGGAACAGGCGCGAGCAGGCGGACGTCGGCCAGCGAGTACTCGGTGCCGGAGGCGGCTGTGCGATCTCCAGAGGTGAGGCGATCGAGCACGGTGGTCTTGTCGGCGAAAGCCACTACGGCATCGCCGCGAACCTCGCCGGCCTGGGGCGCGTCGGCGCCCGGTGCAAAGAACGTCGCGAGCTTCATGGCGCGGCGGACCCTAGCGCCACGCGAGTGCCCCGGACGTCAGCCCAGCGGGTGGGCTACGGCGTGCGCGCGGCGCGACGCTGGCGGCGGCGCTGGGCCGCGGCGGCACGACGGCGATCGGCTGGGCTGGCCGCCACCTCGGTCTCCTCGCGGTGCTTGGCCCACTTGGCGCGTTCCTCGTCGGACATCTTGCGAACCGTCAGATCACCGGTCGCAACCTGGTCCTTGATGCGCTCGAGCTTCGCCTCGCGCGCTGCCGCATCTCGCTCTCGCTGCGTCTTTGCCATACCTGCATTGTACCCGGCCGCCAAGCGTGCTAGTGCAGGTCACTCCTCAGCTCCATCGGGCCCTCAAGATCGACCGCCGCCCGTCGATGCACGTGGGAAGATGATCGGGTTGCGCAGGGACCAGGACGAGCGCGTCCGCGTGCTCGTTCCGCGGGTCGCCACGCTGGAGGCGACGGTCGTCCGCGCCGTCACCGGCGCCGCCGAGCTGGCGCTCACCGCCACCCCCGACGTCCCGCTGCGCTTCCTGCACCGGCGCAAGGCGACGATCGTCCCGCTGACCGGCGACGACCGCATCGACGGCCGGCTGCTCGCCGTTCCCGGTCCTCACGGCCGCGTCCGCGACGACCTCCTGCACTTCCTGAAGGCCGTGGTCCCGCTGGCGCCGCCGCGCGCGCCGCAGCGCCGTGATGAGGTCCGCATCGACCTCGTGCGCCCCGTCGCCCTCATCCCCGACGGCTTCAAGGTCGGCTGGCTCAACGGCTTCACGCGCAACGTCAGCGCCGGCGGCGTGCTGATCGCCGGCGCCGACGCGTTGGAGGCGGGCGATCGCCTGCGGGTGCGCTTCGAGCTCGACGACGAAGACGACCTGATCGATCTGCTCGCGCGCGTCGTCCGCGCCGACGATGCGTGGGGCCTGCGCGGCCTGCGCCTCGAGCGGCTCACCGATCGCGAGCGCGAGCGGATCGTCAAGTTCGTCTTCGCCCGCCAGCGGCGAGCACTCGCCGAGCTGCGCTCCCGTACGGCCTAGAGCTCGCGGGCGCGCTCGCCGCGGGCCACCTCGTCGCGGTCGGCGACCCCGTCGCCATCGCGGTCGCCGGCAGGCGAGCCGTCACGGTCGCGCACGAAGCGCTGGTGCTCGGTGGCGAGGTCCTCGTCGGCGAGGCCCTCCTCGTGCAGCGCGGCACGCGACTCGTGCAGTTCGGCCTCGGCCCGCTGGGCACGTGCCTCGCGCTCGGCGCGGTCAGCCTCGGCGAGGCGCTCCTGGGCGACTTCGCGATGCGCGCCGGCGACCTCTTGGCGACGATTGACGATCTGACGCTCGCGGCTGCGCGCTCGAGAACGCGGCAGGGCGATGGCAACTAAGGCGATGAGGACGACCGCGATCACGACGATCGCGATGATGGCTCCGGTGCTCATGGTGGGACCTCCGTGGGACGTTGTCACCTCCGGACTACCCGTACCCTGCGAATTCGATGAACGGACTGCTCGGCACCATCCTGGCCGCCGCCGGCGGCGGCAGCAGTGGCTTTGGCGGGGGTGGCGGCGGAGGCGGCGGTGGAGGAGGTTTCGGCGGAGGCGGAGGCGCCGGGACCGCGTCCGGCGGCGCGTCGATCGTCACGATCCTGCTGATCATCGCGGTCGTGGCCGTCGTGCTCGTCACCAGCGCGTGGCAGGCCTACGTCTATCGCCGGCGCCGGGCTGCCCGCGTCCGCGCGACCGAGCTGGCCGCCGCCGAGGCGAGCACCGACGACGCCGACTTCGACCCCGAGACGGTCCGGACCGCGGCCGCCGCGCTGTTCCTCGACATCCAGCGCCACTGGTCGGCCAACGACATCGCAGCGCTGGAGCCCCTCGTCGGCGCCGACCTGATGGTCGAATGGCGCCGGCGGCTGGAGGACTTCCGGCGCAAGGGCTGGCAGAACCGCTGCGAGCCCAAGGCGCAGCCGACCATCGAGTACGTCGGCCTGGTCAACCGCGAGGGCGAGGATGAGGACCGCGTCGTCGTCCGCGTTCACGCGACGCTGGACGACTACGTCGTCGACCAGCACGGCAACACCATCATGAAGGACGGCGCGAGCAGCCCGCAGACCACGCTGACCGAGTGGTGGACGCTGCATCCGCCCGGCGAGCGCTGGCGGCTGCTGTCCGTTGAGGCCGAGACCGAGGGAAGGCACCACCTCGAAGATGAGCTGATCGCCGTGCCGTGGGGCGACGATCGCGTCGCCGATAGCGCGCTCGTCGAGACCGCCGTCGCCGATGCGCTGCCCGCCGGCGTGGCGGTCGCCGAGATCGCGCCGGCCGAGCTCGACCCCGACGCCCGCGCCGCCGCGCTGGACCTCGCGCTGGCCGACGGCCGCTTCGCCCCCGACGTCCTCGAGGTCGCGGCGCGGCGTGCCGTCGAGGCCTGGGTCGAGGCGATCGACGGCGATGACGGCGCGCTGGAGGCGCTGGCCGAGCGCGACGCGATCGACATGCTGCTCTATGGCGGCGACGGCTCGCGCCGCACGCGCGTCGTCGTGCGCGGTGCGCGCGTGGCGGCGCTGACCATCGCCGCGCTGGACCCGCACGCCACACCCGCGACCATGACGGCGGTGATGACGCTCAAGGGCCGCCGCTACGTCGAGGACCGCGACACCGCCGCGGTGCTGGGCGGCAGCAAGGGCGCCGACAGCGAGACCGTGCAGCGCTGGACCTTCGCGCTGGCCGACGCCGGCAGCGAACTGCCGTGGCGCCTGGCGGCCGTCGCTTAGCCTGGCGCCGTGCGCTCCCCCCGCCACATCCTCATCGCCGTCGCCGCCGGCCTCGCGCTCGCCGACGCGTCCATCGTCACGCTCGCGCTGCCGCAGCTGCTGCAGGAGCTCAACACGACGGTCGAGGGCGTCGCCGCGATCCTCGGCGTCTACACCGTCGTCTTGGCTGCGGCGCTGCTGCCGGTCGAGCGGCTGCAACGCGTCTACGGCGCACCGCGCACGGGTGCGGCGGGTATGGCGCTCTTCGCGGCCGCCTCGGTCGTTGCGGGCACCAGCAACTCGCTCGGGATGCTGCTCGCCGCCCGCGGCGTGCAGGCGATCGGCGGCGCCGCGGCGCTGGTCGCGGGCTTCGCGCTGCTGGAGCCCGGTGGCGCGGCGGGCGCCCGCGGGCGCCGGCTGTGGCTCGGCGCGGCGGTGCTGGCGGCCGCGGTCGGGCCGGCACTCGGCGGCGCCCTGACCGAGGCGCTCTCCTGGCGCTGGATCTTCTTCGCCCAGGCGCCGGTGGCGGCGCTCGCCGCGGTGGTTGCGCTACGCGAGCCGACGCGCGACACGCGGCCGGTGGCCGATGACGGCACGGGGCCGCGCCTGACCCCCGGCCCGGCCATCGCCCTCGCGCTCGTCTCCGCCGCGCTCACCGCCGTCCTCTTCCTGCTCGTGCTGCTGCTGGTCGCCGGCTGGGACGTCTCCCCGCTGCACGCCGCGTTCACCGTGACGGTCATCCCGGCAGGTGCGCTGATCGGCTCGCGCATCACCGGCGATGCCCGCGCGCGGGCGGCCGCCGGGTGCGCGCTCGTCGGCGCGGGCGTGCTCGCGCTTGCGTTCCTGCCCGACGCGCACCTGCTGTGGACCGTCGTGCCGCAGGCCGCGGCCGGCCTCGGAATGGGTCTCGCGCTGCCCGCCCTTGGCGGCGACCTGCTGCCCGAGCGCGACCCGCAGGACGCCGCCCGGCTGCTGGTCCTCCGCCATGTCGGGATCGCGCTGGCGCTGGTGGTCCTGGCGCCGATCGTCAGCCACAACCTGGCCAGCGCGACCGAGCGTGCCAAGGAGCGCGGGGTGGCCGTCGTCCTCGACGCGCGGCTGGCGCCGACCGAGAAGCTGCGCCTCGCGCCCGTCCTGTTGGCTGGCGTCGACGACGAGCAGCCGCGCCACGGGCTGCGTGCCGCGTTGGACACGGGCCGTCAGACGATCGCCAGCGACGAGCACGCCGCCTACGACGAGGTCGCGCGCCGCACCGACGAGACGCTCGTGCTCGCAGTCGGCGAGGCGTTCCGCACGGCGTTCCTGGTGACCGGGGCCCTGGCGCTCCTGGCCGCCGTGGCCGTGCTGCCGCGCCGCTGGACGCCCGCGCTCATGGCCGTTGGAGTGACCGCGGTGGCCCTGCCGCTGGCCTTCGTCGGCCTGCACGCCTCCGCGGCGCCGGAGCCCGTGAAGCTGCAGGACCCGTGCAAGCCGCGGGCGCTGCCGCAGACCGGCGGCATCGAGGGCTTCCTGCAGGACCGGGCGCTGGAGGTGCTGGACACGACGGCGTGCAAGGCCGGCGCGACGCGCGAGGAGCTGGTCCTCGCGCTCACCGACGAGCAGGAGCGCCAGCGCTTCGAGCGCCGCCACGGGGTCGACCCGCGCAGCCTCTCCACGCTCTTGGCGGGCCTGCTCGGCGGCTAAGCGCTACAACAACTCTGGCAGTGCATCCTGCGGGTCCCCGTGCAACAGCCAACCCGTGTCGGTCCGCTCCACCAGCCCGCGGCGTGAGAGCACGCCGAGCGCGGTGGTGACCGACGGGCGGCGGGCGCCGACGAGCTTGCCGATCGTCTCGTGCGTCAGCGACAGCGGGACACGCACGCCTTGCGGCGAGACGCGGCCCCAGCGATCGGCTAACAGCCACAGCAGCACGAGCACGCGAGCATCGACGCGCGGCACTTGGGCGATCGCCCGTTGCACTGAGAGGGAGCGCGCGCGGCGCCCCGTGCGACCGATGAGCGTGTCGAGCATCGTCGGCCAGCGGCCGGCAACAGCAGCGAAGCGACGATCGAGCACCGCGACGCGCGCCGGCTCGAGCACCGACCAGGTGACGCTGCCGGGCAGCGGCTCCAGGGACGCTTCGTCGTCCCATGGCCGGATGATGTCGCCCTGGCCGAGCAGCTCGGTCGTCGAGCGCTTGGCGAGCTCGACGTCGCGGGTGATGAGGCCATCAAGGACGAGCAAGCCGACGGCCGGAGCCGCGCTCTCGCCGTTGGGCGACGGGAAGTCGAAGGGCCCTGTCGGAAGGGCGTACACCGGCGCCACAGCGTGGCGCCGGGCGAGATCGCGTGCGTCCCCGCTCAGCCCGGCCCCCAACTCCGGGTCTGCATCGAGGATCGAGATCAGTGGACGAGAGGTCATTGTCTGACTGGACACCAGGCTTCCGGTCTTCCCCGTCTGACTCAGGACAAACACGTTGGGACGAAACGTCTGTGCCAGGCGGGCTCCGAATCAACCGGAAACTCGTCTGCTGCCAGCCGATTTCAAGCCCTCATTATGTTGTGTCCGTTTGCAGACATCATCAACAACGCTGCCCTGGCACCATGCACAGACCGATGGACTTCCTGGACGGACAGCTGCTCGTGGCCTCCCCGGCGATGGCCGACCCGAACTTCGCGCGCACGGTCGTCGCGATTGCCAACCACGATGAGGAGGGCGCGTTGGGGATCGTGCTCAACCGCCCGAGCGAGACCGAGGTCGTCGAGGCCGTGCCTGAGCTCGAGGGCGTCGTGGACGATGACGAGGTCGTCTTCGTCGGCGGGCCCGTCCAGCCCGCCTCGATCGTCGTGCTCGCCGAGTTCGAGGATCCCGCCGAGGCCGCGTTCCTGGTCGTCGCGGGCATCGGCCTGGTCTCTGACCGCACCGGCCTGGACCAGCTCGGCGCCGCCACCGCCCGCCGGCGGGTCTACGCCGGCTACACCGGCTGGGGCCCGGGGCAACTCGAAGCCGAGCTGGAGCGCGAGGACTGGATCGTCGAGCCCGCCCAACCCCAGGACGTCTTCGACGACGAGCCCGGTGAGCTCTGGGGCCGCATCCTCGCGCGCAAGGGCGGCCAGTTCCGGCTGCTGGCGCGGATGCCCGTCGACCCGACGGTCAACTGACGCTCAGCTGGCGACCAGCGCAAGCACCACGACGACAACGATCCCGACGCCGATCAAGGCGTACACGATCGTCTGCGCCGGCCAGTTGCGGGCCCAGTGCGACGCGTCGGCGCGATCACGTGTGACGTGCCCCTCCGGCGGCGTCCCGGTCCAGTCGTCATCGTCGTCGTAGGGCGGAACCATGGTGCAGTTGTACCCAGTAGCTTGCGGCGCGTGGCGAAGAAGAAGCCCGCACGCCCGGCGCGCCCCGCCAAGAGCGCCGAGCCGACGACCGCGCAGTTGCGCAAGGAGTACTACGCGCGCCGCGCCGCCGAGCAGGCCCTTGAAGAGCTCGGTCTGCGCCTCGAGGAGCGAGAACCGCCCAAGGGCGACGCGCAGTGGTGGGCCTCGGCGCGCGATGCGCTGGATCGGCTGGAGATCCTGCACGCCGTCTGGCGCTTCACCGGCCTGGCCGGCTTCTCACCCGAGCCCGAGGACTTCGACCCCGACCGGGGCTGGCCGACGGCCGAGGAGGTCGAGGCCGTCTTCGGGTCCTGGGACAAGATGCTCGACGAGTCGGGCATCGACGACGCGATCTTCGGCGTGGTCGTCGAGAAGGCGCTGAGCGCCCACGAGAAGCTGGCGGCGCGCGAGAAGGAGCTCGAGCTGCGCGCGGGCAAGCTCGAGGACGAGGGCAAGAAGATCCCGGAGCTCAAGCGCCGCGAGGAGGTCGCGCGGGCCAAGCGCGACGAGGCCGACGGGGCGCGGGCGACGGCCGAGGCGGAGCGGGATGCGGTCGGCCGTGAGCGCGACGCGGCGGCGGCGCGGGTCGCGGAGCTGGAGGCCGAGGTGGCGACGCTGCGCGCCGCGGCAGCCGCGATCGCCGACGCGCCGCCCGCCGAAAACGAGTTGTTGGAGGAGATGGAGCGCACGCTCGCCGACGCCGCCGCGACCCAACAGGCGCGTGACGAGCTCCACGACCGCATGGAGCGGCTGCGTGCCGAGCGCGAGCAGGACCGCCGCACGATCGCCGAGCTGACGCAGCTGCTGGCGCGCGTCGACACCGGCGCCGAGGACGCAGGCGCCGCGGAGTCCGCCGAGCCCGAGGCGCCGCCGGCCACCGTGCTGGAGGCCGTCGAGCGCGCCGCCGCGCAGTCTGAGCACCTACGCTTCGCGCCCAAGGCGTTCGAGACCGCGGCCGAGTCGCCGTTTCGCCGCCCCGGCCTCGTGCTGCGCACGCTGCGCGGGCTCGACGCCCTGGCCGCGCGCTACGAGGCCGGCGACATGGGCAAGTCGCTGAGTCAGCTCGCCGCCGAGCACGGCATCACGCAGTGGAAGGGCGACATCGCCGAAACCACGCGCAAGCGCTACGAGGACGACTACTCCTTCTACCTCGACGGGCCCGGCAGTCCGAAGCTCTGGGTCGGCCCGCACATCGGGCTGGGGTCGGGCTCCGGCGCGCAGTTCATCGCCCGCATCTACCTGCACGTCTCTGACGGCAGCGACCCGGACGTGCCGCGCGGCATCGTCGTCGCCGTCGTTGGACGCCATCTGCCCGACACGACGACCTAGCCGGGGGCTAGCCCCCGGATCTGCGCTGGACGGGCGGCGGCGCGAGTACCGTGCGCGCTCGACGTCCATGAGCCGGCCCGCGATCATCGAGGACGAACTGCGCCCGCTGCTGCGGGGGCTGTCTCACGCCTACGCGTTCTGGGTGGCCTTGATTGCCGCGATCGCCCTGGCGATCCTCGTGCCGGCCGGCACGCCGAAGGTCGCCTCCATCGTCTACGGCATCGGGCTCTGCGGCCTCTTCGCCGCGTCGGGGACCTACCACCGCTGGCGCTGGAACCCGCGCTGGCGGCCGCTGCTGCGGCGCATCGACCACTCCACGATCTTCGTCTTCATCGCGGCGTCCTACACGCCGGTCGCGCTGCTGGTCATGCACGGAACGCTGCGCTGGGTGATCCTGGCCGCGGTCTGGACCGGCGCACTCGGCGGCGTCGTGCTGAGCGTCGCCTGGATCACCGCGCCGCGCGTGCTGAGCGCGGCCTGTTACCTGGCACTGGGCTGGACGGCCGTCTTCGCGATGCCGCAGATGCTCGACGCGCTCGACCTCGCGCCCCTGGTCCTGCTGGCGATCGGCGGCTTGCTCTACACCGTCGGCGCCATCGTCTACGCGACCAAGCGCCCGAACCCGTGGCCGAGCACCTTCGGCTTCCACGAGATCTTTCACGCGCTGGTGATCGCCGCGGCGGCGGTCCAGTTCATCGCGCTGGCGGGCTGGGTCTTCCCGGCCGACTGACGGCCATTCGGCCAACTGAACGCCAACGTTCCTACTTCGTGGTAGCTTTGTCGCATGGCCAGCACCGCTGAGACGCCCCAAGACACCGAAATCGCCGCCGAGCCGACGTTCTCGCTCGCCCTCACCCAAGAGCAGAAGGACCTGCGCGACTGGGTCCACGGCTTCGCCGAGGGCGTCGTCCGCCCCGCCGCTCATGAGTGGGACGAGCGCGAAGAGACCCCGTGGCCGATCATCGAGGAGGCCGCGAAGATCGGCCTCTACGGCTTCGAGTCGCTGCAGCAGTTCGCCGCCGACCCGTCGGGGCTGACGATGCCGCTCGTCCAGGAGGAGCTCTTCTGGGGCGACGCCGGCATCGGCATGGCGATCATGGGCACCGGCCTGGCCGCCGCCGCGATCGCCGGCCAGGGCACGTGGGAGCAGGTCATGGAGTGGATCCCGCGCTGCTACGGCACCGCCGAGGACATCAAGGTCGCCGCCTTCTGCGCCTCGGAGCCCAACGCCGGCTCCGACGTCTCCAACATCCGCACGACCGCCAAGTACGACGCGGCTTCGGACACCTGGACGCTCAACGGCCAGAAGGCCTGGGCGACCAACGGCGGCATCGCTGACGTCCACGTGATCATCGCCCAGACCGACCGCGAGCTGGGTTCGCGCGGCCACGCCGCGTTCATCGTGCCGATCGCGACCGAGGGCATCGAGCAGGGCGCCAAGGTCAAGAAGCACGGCCTGCGCGCCTCGCACACCGCCGACGTCCACCTCGACGACTGCAAGATCCCCGGCGCCTACCTGCTCGGCGGCAAGGAGAAGCTCGACGAGCGCCTCGCCCGCGTGCGCGAGGGCAAGAAGGGCAAGACGCAGGCCGCGATGCAGACCTTCGAGGCCACGCGCCCGATCGTCGGCTCCCAGGCGCTGGGCATCGCCCGCGCCGCCTACGAGTACGCCTTGAACTACGCCAAGGAGCGCGAGCAGTTCGGCAAGAAGATCATCGAGAACCAGTCGATCGGCTTCGCCCTGGCCAACATGAAGATGGAGCTCGACGCCGCGCGCCTGCTGGTCTGGCGCGCCTCGTGGATGGCCCGCAACGGCATCCCGTTCCAGAACGCCGAGGGCTCGATGAGCAAGCTGAAGGCCGGTGAGGTCGCCGTCTGGGCGACCGAGCGCGCCATCCAGATCATGGGCGGCAACGGCTACACCCGGGAGTTCCCGGTCGAGCGCTGGCATCGCGACTCGAAGATCTACACGATCTTCGAGGGCACGAGCGAGATGCAGCAGTTGGTCATCGCGCGTGCGATCTCCGGCATGCGGATCTCCTAGCGACTACGAGCATGGGACGCGCACGGGCGGCGCATCTGGGACCGGAGCTGCGCAGGCCGCTCGTCCTGGACGCCGCCCTGCCGCTCTTTGCCCGAGACGGCTTCGAGGCCGTCTCGATGCAGGCGATCGCCGATGCGGCGGCCGTCTCGAAACCGGTGCTGTACTCCTGCTATGACTCCAAGGAGGAGTTGTTCGAGGAGTTGCTGCGCCGTGAGGAGCGCAAGTTCTGGCACATGGTCGAGGAGTCGGTCCCGGCCCTCGGCGCGCTGGGCAGCAAGGAAGATCTGCTGCGCTACGGCATGGCGGCCCTCCTGCGGGCAGTGGTCGAGGCGCCGGACGCGTTTCGCGTCATCTATCTGCAGCGCAACGGCGAGAACCGCGTCGAGCGCGGCCGCGAGCACTGGGAGCAGCGCCTGAGCGAGGTCCTGGCTGCCTGGACGCAGCTGCCCGAGCGCGAGACCGAGCTGCTAGGCCGCATGTTGGTGGCCTTGGCCGAGCTCGCCTTCCGCGTGCAGCTCGAGGAGCCGGGCACGTGGCAGCCGGACGCGCTGGCGGCGTATCTGGCGGGCGTCGTGATCCGCGGGATCCCGGCGAGCGACTAGAGCGCCGCGGCAATTTTGGCGGCGACCGCGTCGCGCGCGGCGTCGTCGTCGTATTTGGTGCGGGGCCAGAAGAAGCCGCGCAGGCCGTCCTTGAAGTTGCGCGGGACGATGTGGCAGTGCAGGTGGGGCACCGACTGGCTGACGGTGTTGTTCATCGCCACGAACGTGCCGGCGGCGTCCATCGCCTGCGGAATCGCGACGCTGAGGCGCTGGGTCAGCGTGAAGAACGGGGCGATCGCGTCGGGGGCGAGGTCGGCGAGCGTCTCGACGTGCGTGCGCGGCACCAGCAGCGTGTGCCCATCGAACAGCGGGCGCGCATCGAGGAACGCGACGTGGTCGGCGTCCTCGTAGACGATCGACGCCGCCAGGTCGCCGGCGATGATCTTGCAGAAGACGCAGTCATCGCCGGCCATGCGGCCGGAGCTTACGCGCGGAGCGGACGCGTGGCGGCCGTAGCATTCGGCGTGTGTCCGGTCTGCCGTCGCTCGCGCGTCTGAAGGGAGTGAGATGACGTTTGACGCGATCCTCAGCGAGCAGAGCGGGCCGTTGACGCGGCGGTTGCTGCGCATGGTCGGCGATCGGGAGACCGCCGAGGATCTGCGGCAGGAGACCTTCGCTCGGGCGTGGCGCAGTGCGCCGCGCGGTGCGCAGACGCCGGTCGTCCGTGCGTGGCTGCATCGCACCGCGACCAACCTCGCGCTCGACGAGCTGCGGCGGCGCAAGCGCCGTGACCACGTCCCGCTGCACGGCGCGCTGGCGGACCCGAAGGCCAGCGATGCCCATCGGGACCCGCTGCTGCGCGACGCGCTGGCGACCCTCACGGCCCACCAGCGGTTGGTGCTGTTGCTGCGCTTCGAAGCGGGGTTGTCGCTGCGCGAGCTCGGTGAACTGCTCGATCTCTCCGAGGACGCCGCGCGCAAGCGGGTCGCTCGGGCACGTGCCGCGTTTCTCGAGGCCTACACCAGCGCCAATGCCGACGACGAGCGGCCGACCGTGCTCCTGCTCCTTGGCCGCGAGGATCCGGGACCCTACGAGCGCTGGCTGAGCGCCCCCGGCGCCCGCGTGCGGACCCTCACCGGTATGCAGGCCGGACTCGACCTCGCCGGCGCCGATGCGCTCGTGCTCGGCGGCAGCGAGACCGATATCCACCCCGGCCTCTACGGCGAGACCCAGGGCCCGCACGTCCGCCACACCGATCTCACCCGCCACCTCCGCGACCTCGCCGCCCTGCGCCACGCGCTGGCCACCGACCTCCCCGTCATCGGTGTCTGCAGCGGCACGCAGCTGCTGAACATCGTCCACGGCGGCACGCTGCACCAGGACCTCCCCTCCTCCGGCTACGACGCGCTGGACCACCGCGACGCCCACGACGTCACCACCGCCGGCGGCACGCTCGCACGCCGCCTGCTCGGCGATGCGCCCGGCGTCATCTCCGAGCATCACCAGGCGGTCAAGACATTGGGGCGCGGTTTGCGCGTCACCTCCAAGGCCCGCGACGGCCTGGTGGAGGCGCTGGAGGTCCCCGGCCATCGCTTCGCGCTCGGCGTGCAGTGGCACCCGGAGCGCTGCGTCAACGGCCCGGACGGCAGCGGCCATCGGATGGCCGAAGCGCTCGTGGAAGCAGCGACCGCCGCGTAAGGCCGTCGAGGGACGACTGGACCACGCCCTCGGGGGTTGCGTCGTCCCTCGACGCTCCTCAGTCCGGGGTGACCCAGTGCCCGGCGCGTTCCAGCGCTCGTTGCCAATCGGCCAGCAGCGACTGGCGCTGGTCGTCGCTCATCTGCGGCTCGTAGCGGACCGACTCGGTCCAGAGGGACTTGACGTCCTCCTCGGTCCACGTGCCGGTCGCGACACCGGCCAGGTAGGCCGCGCCGAGCACGGTCGTGTCGGCGATCTCAGGGACGACGACCGGCACGCCGAGCATGTCGGCTTGGAACTGCATCAGCCAGCCGTTGGCCGTCGCGCCGCCATCGGCGCGCAGCTCCGTCAACCGTCCTCCGAGCGCCGCGTTCTGCGCGCGCACCGCATCAACCGATTGATAGGCGATCGCCTCCAGCGCAGCACGCGCGATGTGCTCGCGCGACGAGCCGCGCGTCAACCCGACGATCGTCCCGCGGGCGTACGGATCCCAGTGCGGCGAGCCGAGACCCGTGAGCGCCGGCACGAAGTACACGCCCTCGTTGGACTCCAACGAGGCCGCCATCGCCTCGGTGTCAGCCGCGTTGTCGATGATCTTGAGCCCGTCGCGCAGCCATTGGATCCCCGCACCGGTGACGAACATCGAGGATTCCAGCGCGTAGTCGACGCGGTCGCCGATCCCCCACGCGATCGTCGTGATCAACCCGTCCTCCAAGACGGGCGTGCCACCCCCCGCGTTCTGCAATAAGAAGTTGCCGGTTCCGTAGGTGTTCTTGCCGAGGCCCGTGTCGATGCACGCCTGGCCGTACAGCGCGCCCTGCTGGTCGCCGACCATCGCGGCGACGGGCACCGAGCCGCCGAATTCCGTCGTCTCGCCGAGGACCTCGGCGTTGCGCACCGGCTCGGGCAGCGCCTCGATCGGGATGCCGAGCGTGTCGCACAGCTCCGGGTCCCACCGCAGCTCGCGGATGTTGAACAACAACGTGCGAGACGCGTTGGAGTAGTCGGTCGCGTGGCGGCCGGTGAGCTTGAACAGCAGCCAGGCGTCGATCGTTCCGAGGGCCGCATCGTGCGGGACGCCGCCCTCCTGCAGCATCCACGCGTACTTGGTAGCGCTGAAGTACGCGTCGAGCACGAGGCCCGTGCGCTCGCGGAACATCGCCTCGAGGCCCTCGGCCTTCAAGCGGTCACAACGGCCCGCCGTGCGGCGGTCCTGCCAGACGATCGCGCGGTGCAGCGGCTCACCGGTGTTGCGATCCCACGCAACCGCGGTCTCGCGCTGGTTGGTGATGCCGATCGCGGTGAGCTGCGACCCGTCGAGCCCCGCGTCGTCGAGCGCCGCGTGGCAGACCTTCTTCACGGTCTCCCAGATCTCGGCCGCGTCGTGCTCGACCCACCCCGGCCGCGGGAAGAACTGCTCGAACTCGGAGTACGCGCTCGTGACGACCTTGCCCTGCTCGTCGAAGAGGAAGGCGCGCGAGCCGGTGGTTCCCTGATCGATCCCCAGGATCATGGGGACGAGTCTTCCACGGTCCGCTCAGGCGGCGTCAGCAAGCGGCGGCGCGGCGGCCACGGCCGGCACGACGCCGGTGATCGCGCGCAGCGCCGCGACACAGCGCGCGTCGAACTCGGCGTCGACCGCCAGCAGCGCCATCGCGCGCTCCGGCGTCCACGCACCGCGGTAGACCCGCGGCGAGACGAGCGCGTCCCACACGTCGGCGACGGCGAGGATGCGCGTCTCGAGATCGAGCTCGTCGCCCCGCAGGCCATCGGGGTAGCCGCTGCCATCCAGGCGCTCATGATGGCCGCGCACGCCGCGCCGGATCTGCTCGGGGTACCCCAGCTCGCGCAGCAGATCGTCGCCCATCACCGGGTGGCGGCGGATGACGTCCATCTCGGCGTCGGTCAGCTTCCCGGGCTTGCCGAGGATCGCGTCGGGGATCGAGAGCTTGCCGATGTCGTGCAGCAGGCCGGCAAGCGCGAGGTCGCGCAGGCGACCGGCCGAGAGGTCGAGCTGCTCGCCGATCGCCACGGCCCACTCGGCCACGCGGCGGGTGTGCTCCTCGGTCGAGCGGTCCTTGGCCTCCAGGCGCGCCATCAGCACGCGCACCCGGGCGCCGAGGAACGCCTCCTCCTCGGCGACAAGCGCGGCCGCGGGGAGGTCGCCGACCAGCGGATGCGACGGGCGGCCGCGGTGGACATCCATCGCCACCGGGACCCCGACCAGCGTGACGCCGAGCAGCTCCAGCGCGTGGCCCGTCCACCAGACCCAGGTGTAGGGGTCGAGGACGAGCACGGGGATCAGCGCCATGCCGAGCCAGACGATCCCGATGACCACGAGCAGGTCGCTGCTGCGCCGGGTCAGCGTGAAGGTGCGCACGGCGCGCGAGGCGACGATGCCGAAGAAGAGCGTGCCGATCGCCAGCAGGGCGATCGCCTCGGGGGAGTTGTAGCCCGGGACCGACGGGACGTCCTGCGGGACGGCGAAGCCGACGGCGCCGAGCGCGGCGATGACGACCAGCAGCGCGGTCAGGGTGACCGCGACCGTGCGCAGGTGGCGCGGGCCGCGCAGGGCGGGCAGCGCGGCGACCGTCAGGATCGCGCCGCCGACCGGCAGCGCGAGGCCGCCCGCCACGGCGACGACGCCGTTGGGCCCGATGAGCACGCCCGGCGTCGCCAGGCCATGGATCAGCAGGATGAGCGTCATGGCGGCAAACGCGCCGCCGGCGACGACCGCACGCGTCTCGCGGCGCTTGAAGCCGGCGAGCATCAGCGCGACGCTGGCCGCGGCGGCGATCGTCGAGCCGATGGCCATGATGAAGAGGTGCTGGACGGCGGTGACCGGCGCCTTGTCCTCGCTGACGAGGAAGTGCATCACGGCAGCCGGGACCGCGGCGCTCGCGGCGATGAGCGTCAGGTTGGAGCCAAAGCGGCTGCGGAGCAGGCCGTCCACCCCCGGGTGCTTCGACCGCGATCAGGGCAGCTTGAGCGGTCGCGTCAGCGTTCCGTCACGAACCGCAGCGTGCCGGAAGCGCAGCGTTGCCCGGTCGCGATCGTGCCGCGCACGCGGACGGTGCCGGTGAGGCGATGGGCGCGCCGGCGCAGGACGCCGGCGATCGTGATGCGTTGTGCCGGCTCACCGGCGACGAAACGGAAGCGACCGTCGCGGCCGATCGCGGCGCGGCCGGCTTCACGAATGACCAGCGGCCCGACGTCGCCAAAGTCCGCGCACGGGTAGCGGGTGATGCCCACGCGCACGCCAACGACCGCCCGCCCGCGCACCTCGACGACGATGCGCCGGTGTTCGGTGGTGTGGCCCGTGTAGGGCACGACATCGGCAAGCACGCACCGCAGGGTAGACCGGCGGCCTGGACCAGCGGTCGGAATGCCCTCGACAGCAGGAGGAAATCCCGTGACGCCAAGGCCTCCGGCATCTACCGTCGTCGTGACATGGACCGTGACGAGCCCAACGTGCTGCGGATTATCGACGGCGACGAGCGCTCGCTTGCCCGCCGTGTCGATCTGGCGCTGTCGGGCCTGCCGGATGGCTCGCGCGTCGACCACTTCACCTACTGGTACACCGGCAGACCGCCACTGCACGAGGCGACCGTGTCGCCGCCCATGGACGGTGGCGCGCAGCAGTAGCGCGCCAGGATGGGCGGGGTCCGATGAGTGGTGGACGGCGGCCTCAGCCGGCCCGCCGCCCACCGGGACCCTTCAACGCAGGTCCGCGTCAGAACATGCGGCGAACGCCGGCCGGTGGATCAGCGCTCGAGGACGTACTGCTCGACGATGCGCCGCTGTACGTCGTTGAGCGCCGGCGTCTCGCCGCGTTCCAGCGCCGCGGCCGCCTGGGCGACCGTCAGCCCCGTGCCGGTGAGCACGGAGCCGATCAGCGGCGGGACGTCCGCTCCGCAGACGCCCGAGACACAGCCGGCGTCGTGGACGTGCTCAGCCTTCGACGGGCTGCCCATTGGCGGTCAGCGTCACGGGGATGTTCCCGCGCGTCGCGTTGGAGTACGGGCAGACCTGATGGGCGGCCTTCACGAGCTCGACCGCCTGCTCGGCGTCGACCGACGGAAGCGTCACGTCGAGCTGCACCGAGAGGTCGAAGCCCTTGGCCTCGTTGGGATGCAGCGAGACCTTGGAGTCGATGACCGCATCGCCGGTCTCGAGCTTGGCACGCCGTGCGACCGCGCCGATCGCGCCTTCGAAGCAGGCCGCGTAGCCGACCGCGAAGAGCTGCTCGGGGTTGGTGCCACCGCCCTGGCCGCCCATCTCGGTCGGCAGCCGGAGGTCGACCTCCAACACCCCGTCGCTGGTCTTGCCGTGCCCCTTGTCGCGCCCACCGGTGACGTGGGCTTCTGCCGTGTACAGCGTCTTGGCCATGTCTTCGACCATAGCGGCGTCGGGTCGCGCCGCCACGCTCATGCAGGCGCGGGCTCGGCGCTACCGATGACGTCACGCTCGGCGTCAAAGCGCAGCAGCGCCGGGAAGGCGAGCATGACCAGCCCGACGCCCGCAACGCAGGCCAGGCCGCCGGAGATGACCGAGGTGCGCACGCTGGTCAACGCCGCGACCGAGCCGGACTCGACATCGCCCAGCCGCGGCCCGCTGGTGACCACGAGCGTGAAGACCGAGGACATCCGCCCGCGCAGATGGTCCGGCGTCACCGACTGGTTGATCGACGAGCGGCAGACCGCGCTGATGCTGTCGGCCGCCCCCGCGAGCGCGAGCAATGCCGCGGCGATCCACAACGAGCCGGCCATGCCGGCCAGCGCGATCGCCAGGCCCCAGGCGACGACCGCCCAGATGACGATCCGGCCCAGACGGCGCGCGTGGGCCAGCCAGCCCGTCGTCAGCGCGGCCACCGTCGCACCGGCCGCAACCGAGGCGTACAACAAGCCCGTGCCGCCGGCTCCGGTGTGGTAGACGCTGACCGACAACACGGCAAACAGCGCGCGCGGCATCCCGAAGGTCATCGCCAGCAGGTCGATCGCAAACGAGCCCAGCAGCGCCTGGTTGCCGCGCACGAACCGCAGGCCGTCGACGATCGAGCGCAGCACGCGCGCGGGCTCGGCCAACGCGCCACGCGGTGGCTGGGGCGACATCGCCCAGACGGCGGCGAAGATCGCCAGGCAGCTCGCAGCATCGATCGTGTAGGCGGCGCCCAGCCCGAGCACACCGATCAGCACGCCGCCGATGGCCGGGCCGACCACCTGGGTCAGGGTGTTCATCCCGTAGTTGAGTGCCAACGCCGAGCGCAACTGCTCGAGCGGCACGAGGTTGGGCACGATCGACGAGGCCGTCACGTTCTGCACCGCGCCGAAGCCGGCCATCGCCCCGCCGAGCACGTAGAGCGCGACGAGCGGCGGCGAGCCGGCGTAGGCGAGCGCGGCGAGGGCGCTCGCGCCGAGCACGAGCGCGGCCTGGATCATCAACAGCAGCCGCCGACGGTCGCGGCGGTCGGCCAGCGCGCCGCCGAGCAGCGCCATCGACATCAGCGGGATGAGCTCGACGGCGCCGAGCAGGCCGGTCAGAAAGGCCGATCCCGTCTCGACGTAGAGCTGGTAGGGCAGCGCGACCAGCGCGGCCTGCGTGCCGAGCCCGGTGATCAGCTCGCCGCCGAGCAGCAGCCGCAGATCACGCGACTCGCGCAGCGGCGAGACATCGACGGCGACGCGGGAGAGGAGGCGGACCGGCACGGCGGCTCGCCACGATACGACGCTGCGTAGTCTGCAGGCGGTGAAGCCCGAGATCCACGTCCTCGGCCTGTCGATCAAGACATTCGGCCTCTTCTTCGCTCTGAACTTCGCGGCCTGGGGACTGGTGGCGGCGCGCCGGCTCAAGGAGCTGGGCCGGCCCGTCGACTGGGCCTACGAGATCGTCACAGTCGCCCTCGTCGGCGGACTGGTGGGCGCGCGTGGCTACTACCTGCTGCAAAACCACGACAGCCTCAGCGCCAGCGACATCTTCGGCGGCTCCGGGCTGATCTGGTACGGCGGCCTGCTGGGCGGCGCGATCGCCGTCCTCTACTGGGCCCACCGCCGCGGCTTCCTCTCGCTGGACCTCCTCGACATCGCCGGTCCGGGCCTGGCGCTCGGCTACGCGATCGGCCGGATCGGCTGCCAGGTCTCAGGAGACGGCGACTACGGCAAGGCCTGGAACGGACCGTGGGCGATGGGCTACCCGCACGGCACGGTGCCGACGGCGCCGGGCGAGACGGTCCATCCCACACCGATCTACGAGACGCTCACGATGGGGCTGCTTGCCTTCGTGCTGTGGCAATTGCGCGACAAGGTGCGGCCGGGGATGCTCTTCGCGCTCTACCTCGTCGGCGCCGGGTTGGAGCGCTTCCTGGTCGAGTTCCTGCGCCGCAACTCGGATGTCGCGCTTGGGCTCACGGCCGCGCAGCTGGAGAGCCTGACGCTCTTGCTCGCCGGCGCGATCTGGATCGCGATCGTGGTGCGCCGCCACGGCTCGATCCTGCTGCCCGAAGGCGAGCGGCGCCGCCCCGCTGAGGTTGACGCAACGGTCGGCGCGACGCCGGTCAACCAGACCTAGCGCCGTGGGCGCCGACGACGAGATTCTCGACGTCTTCGACGAGCACGGCCGGCAGGTCGGGACCAAGCGCCGCGGCGATGTGCACCGTGACGGAGACTGGCATCTGGCGTTCCACCTGTGGGTCGTGGCGCCCGCTGGCGTGCTCTTGCAGCGCCGCGCACGCGATAAGGCGTCGTGGCCGGGATTCCTCGACGCCTCGGCGGCCGGGCATCTGCTCGCGGGCGAGTCGATTCGCGACGGCCTGCGGGAGGTCGACGAAGAGCTCGGTGCGGCCTACGTGTTCGACGATCTGGCGCACTTAGGGGTACATCGTGTGGCCGATACGGAGCGCTCCGGGACCGTCAACCGTGAGCTGCAGCATGTCTTCGCGGTGCGCGACGACCGGCCGCTGGCGGCGTGGCGGGACTTCGACCGCGTCGAGCTCGATGGGCTGGTGCTCATCGGCCACGACGCCTTTGCGACGCTGGTCACAGCGTTTGACGGTGGGCGCACCGGTGCGATCGCGGTACGTGCGCGGTCGTGGGATGGATCACGGGAGGACGACATCGAGGTGACGGCCGACGAGGTCGTTCCGGCGCCATATCTGGGCAGCATCGCGCCGAAGTTGCGGCGCGTCGGCGGCGTGTAGCTCCAACCGCCACGCCTGAGCAATCGCTCATCACGCCTCGAACGGCAGACTTAGCACTGAGTCTGCGTTATCGTTCCGTGAGACCGTGCAGATCCCCCGGTCGGAGGATTGACGACGGTTGAGCGTCTTCGCACAATTGGATGAGGCGAACCTGTACAAGATCTGCCGGTACCCGACGGGGCGGCAGGCTAAGGTTCGCCTCTACCGCCAATTACCTGAACGATTTGGACGGAACGTGAAGCCCATCACCGCAATTGACGACCCTCGCTACGTGAAGGCCATGAGCCATCCGGTGCGGGTCCGCATCATGGCCATGTTGCAAGAGCGCAAGGCCAGCCCGAACGAGCTCTCCCAGTGGCTCGGCACCACCCTGGGAGCGACTGCCTACCACGTCCGCACGCTCCACAAGCTCGGTCTGATCGAGCTTGTTGATGAGACGCGCGTACGTGGAGCCGTGGAGCATCACTACAAGGCCAAGGCGCGCCCGAAGGTGACGCAGGAGAACTGGTCTAAGGCTTCGCCCGTCGCCAAGCAGGCCGCCGTGGGCTCCCAGCTGAAGATGCTGGAGGACTACACCAACGCCTCCGCCGCATCCGGCGGCTTCGACCGGCCGGACGCCGTCATCGAGCGCAAGACCGCGCGCGTTGACGCCAAGGGCTGGACGGCGCTCACCGCCGAGGCGGCGAAGTTCCTGGAGCGCGTCGACAAGATCGAGGGCGAGGCCGCCAAGCGCATCGCCAAGGCGGGCGACGAGGGCGCGATCGACGCCGGCGTGGTCGTCCTGGGCTTCGAGTCGGTGCCGCTCAGCAACCAGATCCCCGAGTCGAAGAAGAAGCGTACGCCGATGAAGCGCACGCGGCGCGCCTCCGCCTAGAGCGGCAACGCGCCACAATTAGAAAGTTCTTCACAACGCCTCCGGCGGCGCGCTCGGCTCACGGAGCCGGCGTCACCGGGGGCGTTGCTGCATCGGTCTAGGTTGCTCACCGACTTCTTCTGAAACAACGGTCGAACTAATCGAGCCCCGGCGCCAGGAGGCGCGGACTGAGCGCCTCAAGGGATCTCCGGAGGCCTTAGCCGCGGCCGCGGCGGCGTGCCACGTCGGCGAAATCCGCGACGCTCCTCAGCCGCGTGGGACGAGGCGCACCTTGGGGGGCATCTCGAACGGCTTGGGCGGCGGGGCGTCAGACGGGCGCAACCGCGTCCGGCCACCCTTGCGCACCAGCGGCCACCCGGCGAGCTCGACCTCGTAGAGCGCCTGGGCGGGCATCTGCAGTCCCTCGGCACGCATTTCGGCGACGCTGAGCCCCTTCTCTCCCGCCTCCTCCAGCAGGCGCAGCGCGAGGCGGCCGTCAGGGGTGGTCAAGGGGCGGGCGGCTGACATTCGTGCAGGCAGGCTAACGGCCGACGCGGCGCGCCGCGCTTCGACGAGCCGAAAAGGCTGCGCGAGCTCTCACCTCCCCTTGAGGTGGCGCTCAGGTTGGCGCGGTGAACTTCCGTCATGCCCTCCGTGACCTCCCTCCCCGAGACCTTCGACGGCACCCGCACCGACGTCCTGGACGCCCTCCCCCGTGTCAGCTTCCGCGAGCGCCGGCACGCGGTTTCTACGGAGCGCCCCGCACCTGGCCGCTACCTCGAGCTCGACGACGGCGACGAGCGTGTCCTGCTGCCATTGGCCCCCGGCACGACCCACGTCGGACGCGGCTTCGCCGTCGACGTGCGGCTCGAGGACCAGAGCGTCTCGCGCCGGCATGCGATCGTGCATCAGCGGCCGACGGGCTCGCGGATTCTTGATGACCGCAGCGCGAATGGGACGTTCGTCAATGGGCGGCGGGTTACTGAGGCTGAGTTGCGCGATGGCGATGTCGTGGTCCTGGGGCGTGTGGTGCTGACGTACCGGGATGTGGTGGCGCCTTAGGCGCGACGCGCGCGCCGTTGTCTTCTGTCGTCTGCGGTGGTGGTTTGCGTGGCGCACCGGTGGCGTTCCGCGCGCGTTGTGGTCGGGGTGCGTTGCGGGGTTCGGTGGCACCGAGGGGAGTGAGCAGTGACCGGGGCCTCGGGGCGCGGGCTTGTCGTCCGTCGGCGTCGGGGCCCGGGTGGTTCGCCGCGTTGGTGGGGTCCGGGTCGGTTCGGACCCCACATAGGGATCCCAGGCGACTCGGACCGACGCTCGGTCCCGAACCGAGGGTTCGGGTCGAGTTGACGTGTGCTGTGCCGGTCAACTCGACCGGGGCCGATCGTCGGGCCTCAGATCATGCCCGGCGGGCACGTTGACCGGGAATAGCCACGTCAACGTACCCAGGGTGTGACTTCGGCCCCGAACGACGCCGGCCGTCCCGCGAACCCTCGCGCGGAAGGCCGATGGCGCCACGAGCCCCGACGACTCCTCACCCCTTCGCCGCCCTCAGACCACGCCGCGAACCAGAACGACGCCCGCGCTGAGCGCCACGGGTGCGCCACGCAAGCCCCTACCGCGGACGACAGACGACAACGAATGCCCTTGACAAACGAACACTCCCGATATATCGTGATGTTCGTTCGATAGATCAACCGAAGGGAGCACCGAATGACTGGTGCCACGTATGCAGCGCCACACGGGCGCTGCCATCACAAGCAGCATCGCGGCGAAGGCCGCGCGTTCTTCCCCGAGTTCCTCGCCATGATGGGCGGAGGCCGTGGGCCGGGCGGCGGACCCGGGTTCGGCTTTGGCCGGGGCCCCGGATTTGGCGGCCCGGGTGGCGGGCCGGGGGGCCCCCATCATCGCGGCGGCCGTGGCGGCCGGCGTGCGCGGCGCGGTGACATCCGCTCCGCGATCCTCCTGCTGCTCGCCGAGGAGCCTCGCAACGGCTACGGCCTGATGCAGGAGCTCGAGGAGCGCAGTGGCGGCGTCTGGCGTCCGAGCCCCGGCTCGGTCTACCCCGCGCTGTCGCAGCTGGAGGACGAGGGTCTCGTCCGTGCCACCGAGCACGACGGGCGCAAGTCGTTCACGTTGACCGACGAGGGCACCGCCCACGTCGAGGCCAACCGTGAGCGGATGGGCACGCCGTGGGAGACCGTCGGCGAGGGCGCCTCAGGTGAGCTCCATGAGCTCCGCCATTCCGCCCAGGCGCTGGCGATCGCCGCCATGCAGGTCGCCCAGACGGGCACGAAGGACCAGCTCGGGGAGGCCAAGGCCATCCTCGAGGACGCCCGTCGCGGCCTCTACCGCCTGCTGGCCGGCGACCCGCCGGCCGACGGCGACGAGCAGTAACGCAGGGAACGCAGACCCCCTCTCCCCTCCGAAGCGCCCGCTGCCCGTCGACTCAGTCGGCGGGCAGCAGCTTTCCGGGGTTCAGCACGCCGGCCGGATCGAGGCGAGCCTTCACGGCGCGGAGCACATCGACGCCGAGCTCACCGATCTCGGCGGCCAGCCACGGCGCGTGGTCGGCGCCGATGGCGTGGTGGTGGGTGAGCGTCGCGCCGGCGCCGGTCAGCGTCTCCATGACCGCGGTCTTCGCGGCCGACCACTGGGCAACTGGATCGTCGCCATCGCGGCGCGCGAGCACGGTGAAGTACAGCGAGGCGCCCGCGGCGTAGAGGTGCGAGACGTGGCAGGCGACGATCGGGCTCGCGCCGTCCAGCGCCGTCCGCAGCGTCTCGCCCACCCGCGCGTGCAGCGCTTCCAGATCACGCCACGTCGTCGCGGTCTCCAGCGTCTCGATCAGCATGCCGGCGCCGAGCAGCTCGTCGCGCAGGCGCGGGGCGCGGAAGCGCCCGTGGCGCCAGGACTCCGCGGCCTCCTCACCGAGCGGTGTGGCACCGGCGGCGCGCAGGATCGCGGTCGCGGCCTCGGCGCGGTAGGCCACATCGGCCGCCGCGCCCTCCCAGCCGACAAGCAGCAGGCAACCGCCGGCCTCGTCTGTCCCGCCGCCGGGTGGGTGGGCCGAATACACGCCCATCGCCGTCTCAACCTCATCCGACAGCCGCGCAAGATCGGGCTTCGGGCCGCGCTGCGCAAGCGTGCGCAGAATCCCGACGCCGGTCGCCAAGTCCGCGACCCGCCAGCCTTCGTGGCGGCGCACCTCCGGAAGCGGCCGCACGCGCACGGTCACCGACGTGATGACGCCAAACGCGCCCTCGGAGCCCAAGACGAGCTGGCGCAGATCCGGGCCTGCCGCGGTGCCGGGTGCACGGCCGAGGTCGAGGTCGCCGGCCGGCGTCGCGACGCGCACGCGCTCGACGAGCGCGTCGAAGCGCCCCCAGCCGGTCGACAGCTGCCCGGACGAGCGCGTCGCCGCATAGCCACCGATCGTCGCGCGCTCGAAGCTCTGCGGGACGTGGCCGAGCGTGAAGCCGTGCTCGGCGAGCAACTCCTCGGCGCGCGGCCCGGTCACGCCCGCCTGCAGCGTCGCGGTCCAGGAGACGTCGTCGACCTCGAGCAGCGCGTCGAGGCGCTGCAGATCGAGGGCGACCACCGCGTCGAAGCTGCCACGCGTCGGGGCCACGCCGCCCACAACGCTCGTCCCGCCCCCGAACGGCACGACCGCGACGCCATGCTCCGAGCACGCGCGCAGGATCGCCCCGACCTCCTCGTGGGCAGCGGGCAACACGATCGCGTCCGGCACCGTCGGCGGCGCGGCGCTGCGGCGGACGAGGTCGAGGTAGGACATCCCGTTGGCATGCGCGGCGCGCGCCGCGTCCTCGACGACGACGTGCTCCGGGCCTACCACGGCGCCAAGCGCCTGCAGGGCGACCAGCGAGAGCCGCGACGGCGCGACCTCCAGCACAACAGCCGCCGGCGAGGCGCCAGCGCCGTCCTCCTCGATCGCGAATGCCTGGCGCAACAGCACGCGCAGGTCGTCGCCGACGATCGGCTCGGGGTCGGGCGCGGCCCAGCGGGCGGCGGGGTCAAAGAGTTCGGTCGGCTGGCTCATCGCGGGAGACGATGTTACATTGTCTGCCCAGATGTCACAGAGCTTCCTCAACGCCGAGCGCCGGACCTCCGACCTCGACGCCCTGCGCGACGGCGCACCGCTCGACCTCCTGGTCATCGGTGGCGGCGTCACCGGCACCGGCGTCGCGCTGGACGCCGCCTCGCGTGGGCTGCGCGTCGCGCTCGTCGAGCGCCGCGACCTCGCCTGGGGCACCAGCCGCTGGAGCTCCAAGCTCATCCACGGCGGGCTGCGCTACCTCGCCCAGGGCGCCGTCGGCATCGCGATGGAGAGCGCCCGCGAGCGCCATGTCCTCCTCACCCGCACCGCGCCGCACCTCGTGCGCCCGATCGTGCAGACCCTGCCGCTGACGCCCGCGATCACGGCCAAGGCCGAGCGCCAGACCCGCATCGGCTTCGCGCTCGGTGACGGCCTGCGCCGCGTCGCTGGCACCTCGGCCCGTGAGCTCCCCCGCGCGCGGCGCGCGGACGTCGATGAGCTCCTGCGCCTCGCTCCTGGCGTGGCTCGCGACGGCCTGCGCGGCGGTCTCGTCGGCTGGGACGCACAGCTCGAGGACGACGCGCGCCTGGTGGTCGGCCTCGCCCGGACCGCCGCGCTGCACGGCGCGCGGATCATTACGCGCTGCGGCGCGGTCGAGCTCGCGGGCGATGGCGCGCGGCTGCGCGACGAGCTGACCGGCGAATCCTTCGACATCCGCTCCCGGGCGGTGGTCAACGCCACCGGCGTCTGGGCCGGCGAGCTCGTCGACGGCCTGCGCCTGCGTCCCAGTCTGGGCACACACCTCGTGGTCGGGCTCGATCGCCTCGGCGGACTGGCTGGAACGCTCAACGTCCCGGTGCCCGGTGAGCGTAACCGCTGGGTCTTCGCGATCGCTCAGCGCAACGGTCTGGCTTACGTCGGCATCACCGACGAGCCCGCGCCGGGCCCGATCCCCGACGTCCCGCAAGCGCCACAGGCCGACATCGACTTCCTGCTGGCGACGCTCTCGAGCGCGCTCGCGGTCCCGCTCACGCAGGACGACGTCCTCGGCACCTACGCCGGGCTGCGGCCGCTCGTCGATCGCGAGGACGGCGGCAAGACCGCCGACCTCTCTCGCCACCACGCGGTCATCCGCGGCGACGGCGGGCTGGTGAGCATCGTCGGCGGCAAGCTGACGACCTACCGCCGGATGGCGCAGGACGCCGTCGACGCCGCGGTCCAAGCCGGTGGACTGGCCGACACCGCCGGCCCGTGCCGCACGCGCGACCTCCCATTGGTGGGCGCCGCCCCGCGTGACGCGCTGGCCGCGATCGCGGCGCCGGCCCGCCTCGTGGACCGCCACGGCAGCGAGGCGCCGGCCGTCGTCGCGCTCGCCGGCGGGGATCCGCGGCTCCTGGAGCCCGTCGCGCCCGGCCTCGACATCCTCGGCGTCGAGATCCTCCACGCCGTCCGCGCCGAGGGCGCGCTGGACGCCGACGACGTCCTCGACCGTCGCACCCGCATCGGTCTGGTCGCCGACCATCGCGCGCAGGCCCGTCCGGTTGTCCAGGCGCTCGTCGCCGAAGCTCGTCAAGCTTCGGTGGTGTGAGCGACGCCACCACCGAGGCCATCCTTGACGCAACCCGCGCCTCCGTCCTGGACTTCGGGATCCGGCGCACCACGCTGACCGACGTCGCCCGGCGCGCGGGCGTGAGCCGCATGACGGTCTACCGCCGCTACCCGGACGTCGACGCGGTCCTGCGCGAGTTGATGACGCGCGAGTTCGGCGCGGCGATGGCCGAGGTCGCGGCCGACGTCAGCGGCGGCGACGGCCGCGCCCGCCTGCGCGACCATGTGCTCAAATCGGTCGACGCCGTCCGGTCCAACGCGTTGATGAACAAGATCATCGAGGCCGAGCCCGAGCTGCTGCTGCCCTACGTCCTCGGCCGCATGGGTGAGACCCAGCGCGCGGCGATCGGGCTGGTCATGCGGGATCTCGCCCTCGGCCAGGCCGACGGCTCGATCCGCCAAGGCGACCCGCGCACCATCGCCCAGGCGCTGCTGCTCGTCGCACAGTCCTTCACCCTCTCCGGCGCGATCGCCGAAGACGTCGCCGAGGCCGACCTGCGCATCGAGCTGGTCCGGATCATCGACGCGCTGCTCGACGCATAGGAGCGCCGCTGATCGCCGGTCACCTCCGTCCGACCATTGCCGTGACTAGTCCGGACGACCCGGCGTGATCACCAAGTCAACGTCGTCGAAGATCGCGTGGATCTCCAGCCGGCCGCCAAGACCTTCGACGTAGCGCGCGAGCGTTCCGAGCTGCACGTTGTCCTCGCGCTCGATGCGCGAGACGTTGGCCTGGGTCATGCCCAGCACCTCCGCAAGGTCGCCCTGGAGCGAGCCACGAGCATTGCGAAGCCCGTGAAGGCCGTGGACAAACGCACGCCGGCGCCGTTCGGCGGCGACGCCGTCTTCGAAGTGCGGATCCTCACGCGCTGCCTGGGCGCGAACGTCCTTCCAACTCTTTCGCCCGGCCATCAGATCAACCCTTCCCGCTCGATCTCGACCAGGTACGCGTCATACAGATCGTCGGCAAACGGGACGTTGCGCTCGTACCAGCCGGTCCAGTCGCCGGCCTTGTCACCACCGAGCAGCACGATCGCCGTCCGGCGCGGGTCGAATGCGAACAGCGCGCGCAGATGGCCGCCGACCGACCGCAACTCCTTCATGTTGCGATGACGCGAGCCCTTGACGCTGTCGACGATGGGACGCCCCAGCGATGGACCCCGACCACCAGAGCATCAACGGCCTCGGCGACGCGCCGCCGGTCGCGTTGGTCAAGGCCCAGGAACCACGCCTCTGCCTGCTCGGTCATCTCCACCTCCCACGCCATCGCGAGATCGTACAATGCATACATTGAACAATACACGCAGTGTGCGCGACGATCCAGTCGCGGCTTTGCGTCGACTTCCCAGTACGGTGCCCGGCGTGGGACCGCTCCTGCCGGACACCGGACCTCGTGGTCCCCGCTACGCGCGCCGTGCGCGCGGCATCGCGATCGAGACGACGGCCTTCGTCGTCGTGACGCTCACGCTGCCGCTGCTGCTCGCGGCGGCCGTCGCCGTCGACCTCGTGCTATGGGTGGTGAAGCGCAAGCCGTGGATCGGCGTGCGCCTGGTGGCGATGTTGTGGTGGTTCCTGTTCGGCGAGCTGCGCGGCATCGCCGGGTTGACGCTCATCGGCCTGGCCTCGCTGGGACGCGACACGCGCACGCGCCGCTTCCGCGTCTACCGCCTGCGTCAGCTCTGGTCGGTCGGCCACCTCGGCGGCGTGCAGCGGCTCTTCAACCTGACCTTCGACGTCCGCGGGCTGGACGATGTCGCCCCCGGACCGGTGCTGATCTTCATGCGCCACGCGAGCATCATCGACAACACGATGCCCGACACGGTCGTCGGCCGCGCCCATGGTCTCGGCCTGCGCTTCGTGCTCAAGCGCGAGCTGGAGATGATCCCGACGATCGACATCGGCGGGCGCTGGGTGCCGACCAACTTCGTGCGCCGCGGCTCGGGCGACACGGTGCGCGAGCTCGAGGATCTCGCCAAGCTGGGGATCGACCTCGACCCGCACGAGGGGATCCTCATCTACCCCGAGGGGACCCGCTCGACGCCGCCCAAGCTGGCCGCCGCGAAGGCGAAGATCGCCGAGCGCCAGCCGGAGATCGCACCGCTGGCGAGCAAGTTGCAGCACCTGCTCCCGCCGCGCCTCGGCGGGCCGCTCGCGCTACTGGAGAGCACGCGCGGAACCGACGTCGTCTTCTGCGGCCACGTCGGCCTCGACGGCTTCGAGCGGATCTCCGACATCTGGCGCGGCGGCCTGGTCGGCGGGACGGTGAGCGTGCAGTTCTGGCGCTACCCGGCCGCCGAGGTGCCGACCGACCGCGACGCGCAGATCGCGTGGCTGTACGAGCGCTGGCAGGTGGTCGACGACTGGGTCGGCGAACACCTCGCAGCGTTGTCCTAGTGGTTGAGGAGGGCGCGCGCGCCGCGGGCGGTGGCGTCGGCCAGCGCGCGGCAGAGGAAGATCGCGACCGGGATCAGGACCAGGCCGGCGACGACGCGGACGGCCGCTGGGCCGGCGGCGTGGCTGTTGAGGTAGTTCAGCGTCGCGTTGTCGGGGTTGTCGTTGTCGGGCAGGGCCCAGTACCAGAGCGGTGAGGTCAGCAGGCCGAGCGCGGTGCTCCAGACCGTGACGGCGACCGTGAAGCCGAAGATGCCCAGCGGCATCAGGATCAGCCCCCAGACCATGTCGCGCCAAGCGCCGACATCGGTGAACGCGGCCTTCGTGCGCGCCCAGATCCCGCCGCGCCAGGGGCGCGCGGTGCGCGTGACCGGCGCGTCGAGGACCCACCCCGCGCGCCGGCGCTCGACGTCGCCCATGAGCCGTGCGGCGCAGAGCGTGGCGAGCATCACGGGGACGCCGACGAGCGTGATCGCCAGGCCGGCGGCCAGCGAGAGACCCGTGACGAGCACGGAGAACGTGACGATGCCGGCGGGGAGCCCGGCACAGAGGTAGAGCGCATCGCGGGCGACGGTCGCCGGACGCGGGATCCGGACGGGCTTAGCGGCGGAGGAGGAGAGGGCGGGGAGCGGGGAGGTGGCCATGGCCATCATGTTCGTCGCCCGGCCCGGCACCCGCCAGGCGGCGGCCCCGTCAGCGCGCCCTGCGGAAAACCCGAGGGCGACCTAGCGTCCGACGGCCGAGCCGGCGCCGCCGAAGCGCTCGCGCAGCTCGCGCTTGAGCAGCTTGCCGGACGGGTTCTTGGGCAACTCGTCGACGAAGTGCACCGACTTGGGGAGCTTGAAGGGCGCGAGGTGCTCGCGGGCGTGGGCGAGAATCGCCTTCTCGGTGGCGGGCTCGCGCGTGACGACGACGGCCGCGATCGCTTCGATCCAGCGCGGATGCGGCAGGCCGATCACCGCGACCTCGGCGACCGCCGGGTGCGTGTAGAGCGCCTCTTCGACCTCGCGGCTGGCGACCAGCACGCCGCCGGTGTTGATGACGTCCTTGACGCGGTCGATGACGAAGATGAAGCCCTCTTCATCAACACGGACAAGATCGCCGGAGTGAAACCAGCCGCCCGCGAACGCCTCGGCGGTCTCCTCGGGCTTGTCCCAGTAGCCGGTGCAGAGTTGCGGCGAGCGGTAGAGGACCTCGCCCTGGCCGGCGCCGACGATCTCGTTGCCCGCCTCGTCAATCACCTTGATCTCGACGAACAGCACCGGACGCCCCGCCGAGTCAGGACGCGCGTCGTGCTCCTCGGGACGCAGGACGGTCGCCAGCGGGGCGATCTCCGACTGGCCGAAGGCGTTGTAGAAGCCGACGCCGTCCAGCGCCGCGCGCAGGCGCTGGAGCACCGGCACGGGCATGATCGACGCGCCGTAGTAGGCCTTGCGCAACGACCGCAGGTCGCGCGTGGCGAAGTCCGGATGCTCGGAGATCGCGATCCAGACCGTCGGCGGCGCGAAGAGGCTGGTGATCGCGTCGCGCTCGACGCGCATCAGGATGTCTGACGGGTCGGGCTTCTCAACCACGTGGTTGGTCGCGCCGAGCATCAGGTAGGGCATTAAGAACGCGTGCATCTGTGCCGAGTGGTAGAGCGGCAACGGGTGCAGCGGGACGTCGGCGGCATCCATGTCGAGCGCGACGACGCAGGAGACGTACTCGTGCACGAGCGCGCGGTGGGTCATCATCGCGCCCTTCGGCGCAGCCGTCGTTCCCGAGGTGTACAACAACTGCGCGAGGTCGTCGTCGGCGACCTCCACCTCGCCGCTGACGTCGGGAACCTCGCCGGTGAGCGCCCAGTCCAGGACGTCGATCAGCGGATCGACGCCATCGCGCAGCGTGCCGATGCGACGGACGTCGCCGAGGTCGCCGGCGATCGCCCCGACGGCCGGCTGCAGCGCCGGGTCGGCAAAGAGCGCGGTCGACCCCGACTGCGTGATGATGTAGGCCAACTCGCCCCCGACCAAGTTGTAGTTGACCGGAACGTGGACCAGGCCCGCCCGCGCACAACCGAGGTAGAGCAAGAGGTAGGCGTCGGAGTTCGTGCCGAGCGCGGCTACCCGCTCGCCCTTGGTCAGGCCTAGCTCCAGCAGCCGGCCGGCGACGCGGCTGACACCGTCGTCGAGCTCCTCATAGCTCCAACGGCGCTCACCGAAGTGCAGCGCGATCCGCGTGGGCCAGCGCCGCGCGCTGCGGCGGATCACCTCGGCGACGGTGCTGGTCATCTCCATGCGTTGAACCTACCCCCAGCGGGTCAGCCCGCCGTGGAGGCGCGGACGACCAGCTCGGACGGCAACACCCGGTTCTTCGGGCGACGCCCTTGCAGACGGGCGTGCAGCAACTCGAACGCGGCGGCGCCCAGCGCTTCGGGATCGAAGCGCACGGTCGTCAGCGGCGGGTTGGTCAGGCGCGCGAGATCGAGATCGTCGAAGCCGACGACGGCGACCTCGCCCGGCACGTCGATGCCCAGCTCGTTGGCCGCGGCGATCATCCCGGCGGCCAGGAGGTCGTCGTCGCAGAGGAAGGCGCTCGGGCGGTCGGGACGGCCGAGCAGCTCCTTGGCGACCGCGATCGAACTGGTCGCGTCGAAGGCCGCGAAGCCGGTGACCTGCGCCTCGGGATCCTGACCGTGCGCGCGCAGGTGCGCGGCCCAGCCGTCGTGGCGACGATCGAAGGTCTGCCCACCCGCTGCAGACCGGAAGTGACCGATCCGCCGATGGCCGAGCGCGTGCAGGTGGGCCATCGCCGCAGCGGTCCCGCCCTCGGAGTCCAGCCGGACGAACGGCATCCGCGACTGCTCGTACTCGACGATGACGATCGGCCGCCCGCCGGGCTCGCGCAGCGACCGCGGCACCTTGGCCGCAAAGAAGAGAAAGCCGTCGATGCTGCCCTCGGCCAAGCCCTGCACCGCGCTGTCGCCACCGCCGCCGCCGTAGTCGTCCTGGATCAGCACGACGACGTGGCCCGCCTCGCGCGCGGCCTGCTGCGCGCCGCGCAGCGTGCGGCCGAAGAACGGGTGCGTGACGTCGCGCACGACGAGGCCCACCGCCGACGCCGTCCCCGACCGCAGCGCCCGCGCCGCGGCATTCGGCCGATAGCCGAGCTCCCGCGCCGCGCTGCGCACGGCCTCGGCCGTGGACACCGAGACGCGCCCTGGCGCCTTGCCGGAGAGCACGAGCGAGACCGTGCTCTGCGACACGCCGGCACGCCTGGCGACGTCCACGCTCGTGACCTTGCGTGACCGCGCCGATGGCGCGTCCGTGACGGGGCGGGGGCTGCGAGAGCTCGAGGCGATGGACGGATCTCACCACGCGGCGCTGTCGGGTGCGGCGATGGCGGGGCGAGCACGCAATTGGCGTACCGAGGTCATACGTAGTACGCTGGTACGTATGACCCCTCCCCACCTCCACCGTTCATCGAGCATGCTGGCGCGCAGCGCGCTGGTAGCCCTGGTCCTGACCGGCTGCGCCGGAGCCGCCGCGTCCCAGCAGCACGTCGACGTTTCGGGGCCCCAGCGCACGGCCGTCCTGGCCGGCGCCGACGCCCCGTCCCCGGCCGTGACCGCCGCGGCGCAGCGCGCCGAGGGCACGGTCATCGTCCGCCGCGCCGACGGCACGTTCGACGCCCAAGCGGAGGCCACCCGCCTCGCCGCCGAGGGCTACGACACCGTCGTCGGCGTCGGCGCCCAAGCCCGCGCGGCCGTCACGCAGGCCGCCGCGGGCGAGGTCGGCGATGGCACGAGCTGGCAGACCGCATCGCGCTGAGGGCGCCATCGCGGGGAGGCGCCACAACCGCCTGCAAACGGGCCTCCTCGGGCGTGATCTTCACGCGTCCCGCGTGTCCATGTCCAGGAATCGGTCCTCTGTGATCGAGCAATGCCTGGGCCGTGCCGCCGAACCTCAGCCCTTGGGTGGCACGGCCAGGCGTTGAAGTGCGCCAACTGAATTTATTTTCAGCGTAGCTGTTGCACACAGCAGTGAGTACAGCTACAGTGCCGCGCCACTCCTGACGTCTGCCAGTCTGCGGCCGGTTGCCTCCCGGCCGTTGCACAGGGATGCCTATTACCCATGCCGCTGCCACCCTCTGACGCCGCCTCCACCGAGTCGCGGCTGTCACCCAGAATCCTCCCCAACGCCACGGAGAGCGCCGACGCACGCGATGACACCGAGCTCGTGGAGGATGCGGTTATCGCGGCACGCGACGCCGCCCTCACCGCGCTGCGGCAAACGCTCAACGCCAAGCCCGGCCTAGCGCCGGAGGTCCGGGTGATGATCACGGCGACGCTGGGCAACCCTTCCACCGAGTACTCCCAGAGCGAGGTGCGCTTCGCTGCGCCTGACGGCGTCGCGATCAGCCATCACGACAAGGTCGCGATGGCGCTAGCGAGCATGAAGGCCGTCTCACCCGAGCTCTACGGCACGATGGTCGCCGGCATCGAACGTGGGCGACGCTTCTCCTTCGGGACGCTCCGAGCGTGCTTCAGAGCCGTCGCGCGCTAGCCCGGGCCAGCGCCAGTGGCGACGATCGCCTCGAGCGCCGCGACCAGCGCAGGCCAGCCGCGATAGCGCGTTCCGTACACCCGGCGCAGCAGGTTCGGCGTCGACCCCGCGCGCTCCTGGCGCACCGGCTCGATCAAGCCGGCGGCAGCGAGGGCACGCATCGCGTGGTTGACGCGGTCGAAGGGCTCGCCAAGGTCATCGGCCATCTCCGACGGGCTGCGCGGGCGCTCCTCCAACGCGAGCAGGATCGGCAGCCGCACTGGGTGGCGCAGCTCCGCAAGGATGTGCACAGCCTGATCGGAGATGCCACTCACGCGTTCGCTCAGCATTTCCCGAAAACAGGAGCCTGAACCCCATGGCCATCTCCAAACGTCAGCAACAGCAACGCCGCAAGACCCTGCGTCCGCATCCGGCGCGCGATCAGATCGTGGATGTGATGCGCAGCTACGGACAGCCGATCAGCCCAACGCGTCTTGCCGAGGTGACTGGCAACACGTTGGGGTCGGTCGCCTACCACGTGCGAACCCTGCTCGGGGCCGGGGTCGTCACCCTTGCCGAGGAAGGCCGGGTGCGCGGTGCGGTCGAGCACTTCTACGCGCTCGTGCCCGACAACGAGGCCGACCTGAACGACCCCGTCATCGGGCTGCAGAAGCTGTGTGGCGCGCTGACGCTTCCGGTGTCCAACGGTGGTTACCCCCAGCCGATCGCCCTCGACGCGCAGGCGCGCGGCGAGTTGGAGAAGCTGCTCAACGGGCTGCGCCCGAAGGTGCAGCGCATCGTGCGCGAGACGGCCAAGCGCACGGCAGCGGCCTAGGGCGATTGCCCTCACCCCGTTGCCGGGTCCTCGGGCTTGGTGAGCGGGAAGTCGCTCGGCCTCAACGCATAGGACTTGGTCGAGCCATCGGCGAGGGCCGCCTCCAGCGAGCTGCCCAACAGCGCGTCCTCGCGGGTGACGACGACGAACGCGTCGCCCGTGACCGCGACAGCCCGCGAGCCGGTGGCGCTGATGAGCGTGAGACCGGTGACCTTCGGGGTGATCACGCCGAAGATCACCGCCCGCGCCGGCAGCTTGCCACTGGGGGGATAGTGGTTGACCGCGAGCGACATCGGGGCCTTGGCGAGGTCGGCGCACGATCCGGCCGCCTCGATGTCAAGCGGGTGGAAGTCGCCGTCGTCATACACCTGTCCGAAGTTCCCATCCTTGGTTCGTCCGGCCTCAGGACAGGTCAGGCCGGTTTGCGAGCGATAGACGCGGACGGCCCACGCGACGCCGCCGTCCGGATCGGCGACGGTCACCGGCACGCTTGCGCCGCGACCGTCGGGCTGGACCGCTTCGGGCCCATTGAGCGTGTCGTTCCCACTGCCGCCGGTCAGCGCCGATGCGCTGGCGACGCCCGCCCCGATGGCGAGCACGGCGGCGAGGCCGAGACCCAGGCGACGCATCAGATACACCAGTTGGGGGCGTTGTGGGTGTGTTCGGAGAAGACGCCGGCGTCATAGACCCGCGCCGAGGACGCGCACTCCGTGTAACTGCCGAAGTCCAAAGACCAGGAGTTGCAGGTGCCTGAGTCATAGGCCGTCGACGAGCCGCGGAACGTGTTGTAGCTGTAGATCGCGCAGGTCCGATACGTGGAACTGCATCCGGCCTCGACCCGCGAGAAGAAGCTGCCGTCGGTCTGACTCCCACCCTCGACAAAGCCGTGGCCAACGCAGGTCGTGTGGTAGCTGTCGGCCAGCGCCACCTTCACGATTGCCCCAAAAGAGAAGGCGCACAGCAGTGCCAGCAGTACGATCCCGCGAGAGAGTCCATCGCTCTTCGTCGTCATCCAAAGCTCCGTTTCGTCCAGCGTTCGGAGGACTAGGGCGACGAGCGGCGCGGCTGTGACGAACGAACTCGGATGTTGTGACACCGACCGTCAGACCGGTTGCGCCATATTCAGGTCTGTGACGGTTTCTAAAGCTCTGAGCAGTGTGCGAGGATGCGGCGCGCATGGGTCGTCGGCTGTTGAGATTCGGGAGTGGACGTGCTGCACCCGGCTTTGTCGGCGCCCGCGAGGATCCGTCGACGTTCGCCGACGTCTACGTCGAGTACCACGAGCAGGTGCTGCGCTTCTTCGCCCGCCGCACGTTCGATCCCGAGACGGCCTTCGATCTCATGGCCGAGACGTTCGCCGAGCTCTTCGCCCACATCGACGGCTTCCGCGGCGAGACTGAGGAGCAAGGGCGCGCCTGGATGTGGACGGTCGCGCGCCATCAGCTCTACCGCTGGCGGGAGCGCGGAATCGTCGAGCGCCGCAGCATCGAGCGCCTTGGAGTGCCGATCGCGACGTTGGGCCAGGTCGAGTACGAGCGCATCGAGGATCTCGCCGACCTGCAGCGCGTGCGCCCGCAGTTAGAGCAGGCGCTCGATCAATTGGCCAGCGAGCAGCGCGAAGCGCTGCGGATGCGTGTGCTCGAACATCGCGAATACGACGACATCGCGCAACAATGCGGGGCGAGCCCGCAAGTGATTCGCGCCCGTGTGTCGCGTGGCCTGCGCCAGCTCGCAAAGTCGCTCGCCGAAGCCGAGCCGGCCGAGCCAGAGGAGCTGCTGACATGACCAAGATCCCTCCGGAGTTCCCCGCGGCCCGCGCGCTGGAGGAGTCGTTCCGCGCACTCGGCGAGGAGCGTGCGCAGGAACAGCAGCAGGCGCGACGCGCCCGACGCCGCATGCCGCGACGCGCCTCGCGCGTCGTGATCATCGCGCTCACGGCGCTCCTCCTCGTCGCCGTGGTGGCCACCGGAACCAAGGTCTTCCTCGGCGACGGCGGGACCGTGAGCCCCGATCCGAAGGGACTCACGGGCCACCTCAGTCCCGCCCCGGCCTACCGCCAGCTAGCCCTGGCGACCGCGCCCGATCCCGTCCAACGCCAGCCGTGGGGGCTGCGGCTCTTCAAAAGCGCCAACGGCGACACCTGCCTCGCGCTCGGACGCGTCGTCAGCGGCCGGCTCGGCATCGTGCGCGATGGCCGGTTCCAAGAGCTGCCGGCCCGGACCTCCGGTATGTGCTCGCCGCTCGA
Organism: Baekduia sp.; assembly: GCF_035996765.1. Lineage (NCBI taxonomy): Bacteria > Bacillati > Actinomycetota > Thermoleophilia > Solirubrobacterales > Baekduiaceae > Baekduia > Baekduia sp. Next base: position 3,248 of record NZ_DASYJG010000043.1, on the reverse strand, counting down.
GGACCGCCATATCGTGATGGCCAGCCGCATCTTCTCGGACTCCGCCGTCGCGGGGGGCCGGGGGGTGCTCTTCGGGATCGTGGATCGCACGGTCACGCGCCTGAGGCTGCGCTCGGCGGGAGGAACGTGGTCGCCGCTCTCGGTCAAGGCGGATGGCACCTTCCTCGTCGTGCGCAAGGGCCGGCGCCCGTTCCGGCAGACGCAGCTCGTCGTCGATGGCTCGACGGGCCACCGAGCCATCGTCCTCGACCGCTAGCCACCGCAAACTCCGGGCACGACGCCCGGACCCGACCTCGCCCCCTTCTACGATCGACGCATGTCCGTCGATGCCCACGACCGCGCCTTGGAGGAGTGGGTGCTCGCCAAGGTCGCGGGGCTCGATGTCGAGGGACTCAAGCTCGGGCTTGGTGTGCGGGAGCTGCCGCTGCCGGGCGTGGCCGAGGCGGCCGAGCTCGACGAGCGCGTCGTCGGCGTCGTGGTCGACCGGCTGCATCAGCGCGGGCTGGTCCGGGCGATCGACGCCGATCCCGCACGCGTGCTGATCACCCCCGCCGGACGGCGCACCGCGGGCGCCGCGACGCTCCCCCCCAAGCCGCCAACGCCGGACGCCGGACGCTTCGTCTTCCTGCGCCCGGCGGCGCCCGTGGGAATCGGTCCGGCCGGGCCGCGCAGCACCGACGACGAGGAGCTCTGCGACTTCCATCCTCAGCGGCGGCGCAAGGGCACGATGGATCCGGGCGAGTACTGCGATGGGTCGGGCTGGGTCGTCGACGGCGGGCGGGGAGGGGGACGGGTTTCCCGCGCGTGCCGTTGCCGCCCGCTGCGCATCCAGCGCAACCGCGACCGCCGCCTCGGCGGCCGCGTGACGACCGAGACGCTGAACTTCGGCCTCGCCTCGTCGCTGCACCCCGAGCTGCATCCGGCGCTGACGCCGGTCGTCGCGGGCTGGACGCGCGACATCGACGGCCATCTGCGCGACGGGCGTGGACTGTGGATGACGGTCGGGCCGTGGGATCGCCAGGAGCGCGGCGGATCGGGTGCCGCGCTCGACGGTGCCGACCGGCCGCCGCAGACCCAGGAGGAGTTCGCGCAGGCCACGGCGCGCGCGGGCCGGCTCCTGGACGCTGACGCGATCGTCAGCGCTGCGCGGACCGAGCGCGGCTCGCGCGCCGGCGGCGAGCTGAGCCTGATGGAGGTCCAGAAGGTCGCGCAGACCGCGGCGGGCTCCTCGGCCGCGGCGATCGCTCGCGCCGCCTACAACGCCGGCTATGGGGTCGCGCTGTACTCCCTCTCCTCGCTCTACCGATCGTTGGTGTACCTGTCGAAGTACGGCGGCTACCGCGCGCGACTGCAAGCGCTGGCCGAATGCGACCTGCTCGTGCTCGTCGGCCTCGACCAGCAGGTGCTCGCGCGCGCCGCGCCGTGGCAGCGCGAGTGGCTGTCAGAGCAGCTGGAGCTGATCGCCTACGGGCGCTACGAGCACTGCCGCGCCACCGTGCTGGTCAGCACGGGCTGGCCGCTGGAGGCGCTGGAGCAGGCGCTGTCGTCCGAGACGCTGCACCGCCTAACCTGCGCGGCCGGTGAGCCGCTGCTGGCCAGCCGCATTCCCGAGAAGAAGATCGCCCACCATGCTTGAACCCGACTTCGAGTGCCCCCACGGCTGCGACGCCAACGGCTTCCTCTTCGACGAGGAGCGCCGCCAGGCCTACCCGTGCAGCTGCCGCGAGGAGCGGCTGCGGCGGCGCCTGCACGGCGACATGGAAGCGAGCGTCGGCCGCTACGCGCCGCCGCGCTTCCAGGGTCTGGACTGGAACGCGCTGCCGCTGTCGGGCATCGCCGAGCAGCACGGCGCGGCGGCGACCGTCGTGCGGCGGTACGCCGGGGCGATCGAGCAGAACGTCCGATCGGGCCGTGGATTGTGGCTGTTGGGCAACAAGGGCACGGGCAAGACGACGCTCGGCTACTACGTCGCCCAGCAGGCCCGCGCCACCGGCATGTCGGTGCTGACGCGCAACACCACCGACCTGCTCAACGAGCTGCGCGACAGCTACAAGCCCGACGCCCAGCCGACGACGCGTCAGATCATCGACGCGATCACCCAGGTCGAGCTGCTGCACCTCGAGGACGTCGCCGTCCCCCGCCCCAACGACTGGGTGCTCGAGCAGCTCTACACGATCGTCAACCGGCGCTATGAGCACAACAAGGCCATCGTCTTCACCAGCGACACGCCCTACGGCGCGCCGCTGGATCCGGGCGGGTTGGCCGACCACATCGGCGAGCGCACCTACTCGCGGCTGATGCAGATGGTGGGCGACCCGATCTTGATGACGGGGGCCGACTACCGGCTGACCGTGGGCGCCTAGCGGCGCGCGACGGCGAGGATCACCTCGGCCAGCCGCGGGCCGGCGTCCTCCTGGGAGAAGTGGGCGACGCCTTCCAGCGTGATGTGCGGCTGACCGGCTGCGCCGGGGATCAGCTCCTGGAGCACCGTGTCCGCGCCGCGCGTCACCGGATCGCTGTCACCGAAGGCGCAGACGAACGGCTTCTCCCAGCGCTTGAGGACCTCCCACGCCGCCAGGTTGGCCGGCACCGCCGGGTCGTCCGGGCCGTCGGGCACGAGCATCGGGAACTGGCGCGCGCCCGCCTTGTGGGCGTCGTCGGGGAACGGGGCGTCGTAGGCGGCGATCTCGGCGGCGTCGAGGTCGCGCGCCGTGCCACCGTCGACGATCCTCCCCACCTGGAAGTCCGGCGTCTGCTGCGAGTAGGTTCGCCACGCCTCGAAGCCGGCGCCCAGCGGCCGGTCGCCGGTCGGCAGGAACGTGTTGGAGGCGACGATCGCGCTGAAGCGCGCCTCTTGCTCGGCGGCGAGGCGCAGGCCGAGCAAGCCGCCCCAGTCCTGGCCGAAGAGGAGCGCGTCGGTCAGGTCGAGCTGGCCGACCACGAGGTCGGTCAGCCAGCCCATGTGGCGCGCGTAGGTGTAGTCCTCGCGCGCGCTGGGCTTGTCGGAGCGGCCGAAGCCGATGAGGTCGGGCGCGATGACGCGTAGGCCGGCGGCGACCAGCGGACCGATCATCGACCGGTACAAGTAGGACCAGGAAGGCTCACCGTGCAACAGCAGGACGGGCCGGGCCGAGCGCGGCCCCTCGTCGACGTAGGCCATCCGGGCCGTCTGAGCTTCGGCCGTGACGTCGGCGTAGTGCGGGTCATAGCTCCAGCCCGGAAGGTCGGCGAAGCGCTCGTCGGGGGTG